>NZ_JAFLMX010000200.1:0-1435 GCF_017849675.1 Alteromonas sp. AO-Serp | reverse complement strand
TTTATATTGCTATTAGTTATATAAAGGCTGAATGTATTGCTATTTAGTTCTTACGCTTACGGTTTTCGCGATCTCCGCGATTAGGACGGTCTTCACGATTGCCGCGAGGCGCTCTGTCACCACGGTTACCACGATCGCCACGACCTTTAGCCGGCGGTGTATCTGACCATTCGCGAATGTTTAAACGCTGACCGGCAACACGGGTGCCCTGTAGCGTATCGCGCGTTTCCTTCGGCATGCCTTCAGGAAGGTCTACCGTGCTGAAGTTGTCATAAATTTCGATAGCGCCAATGTGCTTCGAATTAATATTCGCTTCGTTCGCAATAGCGCCCACGATATTACCAGGCTTAGCGCCGTGAACATGACCCACTTCAATACGGAAGCGCTGCATGCCTTCTTCAGGTTTGCGGTTTCCACGAGGTACTCGCGGCTTTCTCTCACGACCGTCACGAGAGTTTCTGTCGCGGCTATCACGCGGAGGCTTGCTGTTGATATCAGGGCGATCTGATTCTTTAAGAATTAACGGCTCATCACCTTGCGCAATTTTAAGTAGCGCAGCCATTAAAACTTCAGGAGAAGCTTCGTTTTCTTCTTTAATCATCTCAACGATTGGCATTAATGACTCAATGCTATCGTCTTGCGCTGCTTCGGCAACTGACTGCTTAAAGCGGCTCAAACGGGTTTCATTTATCTCGCTAATTGAAGGAATTGGCATCGCTTCAATAGGTTGCTTAGTGGTTTTCTCAATCGAGAACAACAAGCGCTTTTCACGGTGAGAAATAAACAAGATTGCATCACCTTGACGTCCAGCGCGACCAGTACGACCAATACGGTGTACATATGACTCACTATCGTACGGGATGTCGTAGTTGATAACGTGGCTTACGCGCTCAACGTCAAGACCACGGGCTACTACGTCGGTAGCAACAAGGATATCAATTTTACCCTGCTTAAGCTTTTCAACAGTACGCTCACGGGCTGCCTGAGGAATATCACCGTTTAGCGGCTCTACATCGTAACCACGAGCAGATAGTTTATCTGCTAGTTCAACCGTAGCGGTTTTAGTACGAACGAATATGATCATACCGTCGAACACTTCCACTTCCATGATGCGGGTTAGCGCTTCAAGTTTGTGGTGCGGTGCGATTTGGCAGTAACGCTGGCGAATTGTACTCGCGGTGCTTACCTTAGACGCAATTTTAACGTGCTTAGGATCTTTTAAGTAACGTTGAGTGATCTTCTTAATTGGGCCAGGCATAGTTGCTGAGAATAAGGCCGTTTGGCGTTCTTCTGGTGCGTGGCTAAGAATAAGCTCAACATCATCAATAAAGCCCATGCGAAGCATTTCATCAGCTTCGTCTAGAACTAGGAACTTAAGCTCGCTTAAGTCTAGTGTCTTGCGCTTAATGTGGTCGATGATACGGCCTGGTGTACC
>NZ_JAFLMX010000216.1:0-3423 GCF_017849675.1 Alteromonas sp. AO-Serp | reverse complement strand
ACCTTAAAGCGCGTGACTTAGAACGCATGAAAAGCGGCTTTAGCTCTGTTATTTCTACCGATGATTTAGGCAATTTTGTTGATCAGAACGTGGCGGAGTCCCTTCGACGACTGCCGGGTGTTACGCTACAGCGCTCTGAAGGCGAAGGTAAGTTTGTCACCGTACGGGGCTTAGGACCCGGCTTCGTATCCATAAATATGAACGGCGCACAAATGTCTGGTGCAGGCGAAGAACGGAAAGTGGGATTAGACGCACTTCCTGCTGACCTTCTCGGTACCATTGAAGTGCTGAAAACACTCACCCCAGACCAAAACCTAAATTCCATTGGCGGTACAGTCAACGTTAAAGCAATTTCAGCTTTCGATCGCGGCAAAAACACATTAAAAATGCGTGTTCAAGACGCATATTCAGAAGCGCGCGAAAAGCACTCTCCGAAATTTAGCTTAGACGGCACCCAGTTTTTCCTCGACAACACCTTTGGTATTGGCTTTGCCATCTCTCACGAAGACCGCAAAACCCAGATAGACGAAACGCGCCACCACAGCACCAATGAAATGAAGTTTTACACCGCCGACTTGGGTAAAACAGAAGAAGAAATTGCCCAGGGTGACGAAATTCTTGCACCTTCTCAGTTAGAAGTTCGTCGCGAAATTGCAGGAAGAACTCGCCAAGCAGCAGCACTAAACCTCGAATACAAGCCCTCTGCAGACGCCTACTATTATGCCAAAGGCACGTTCACTCAGTTTGAAGATGATGATCGCGCACAGCGAGAATTTTACGATTTTCAAGATGCAGGCTCTGTCGGAAACGATGAAATTGTATACGTAAACGGCGCTACGAAAGAGTTTATTCTTAGCGATATAGACGTATTCCACCAGCATTTCCTACAAGAAAGTAAGAACAAAACCATCACGTTCAGCTTAGGGGGCGAAAACCGTATTGCTGAACGCTTCGTGTTTGACTACGAATACGCTCAATCTCGCTCTGAAGAAGACTCCACTGGTGACCGCCGCGTTCAATTCCGTGAACGAGACCTGATTGTTTATGGTCAAGGCGGTCGCGACAACATTAACGCCCGCATTTTAAGCCCACAGGAAGCTGCTGAAATCGCAGGTCTAACCTACGACCCGGAAAACAGTATTTTTGGAACGTCGGGTAGTGGCGATGGTTCTGACCTTTCAAATTATCAATTCGATAACCTGTTTTTAGAAGGCGGAACGCGAATTGATGAAATTAAGACAGTGAACCTTAACTTGCGAACCGACATTTTTAATGACTGGTTAAACACCATTAAATTTGGTGTGCAGGTGAGTGAGCGCGATCACGTGCGTGACAAGGACCGCTGGAGTTTCGACCCTTCTGCCGGCGACTGTAGCGACGACGCATGTATTGCCGCAGTGAATTCTACCCTTGCCGACTATGACACCCAGATTCCTTCAAACAGTGCATTCCAGCTGCCGTTTGAAAGCCGCGCAGTTGTCGACCAAATTGTTGATGCCACTCGTCAAACGGTTGAGCCTGCCACAAATGGTGAAGTGTCAATAGAAAGCACTAAGGGCGACTACAGCATTACCGAAGATACGCAGGCTGTATACGCAATGGCAGAGTTGCCATTAGGCGCAGATGCCACACTAACAACCGGCGTTCGCTGGACTCAAACCGAGTTCTCTTCTACCGGCTTTTTGTCTTTAGAGAACGATGACTTTGAGTTTAATGGCGCAGGGGCTGGTGCATTGGATATTGCTATCCCTCTTCCAGAAGCGTCTATTAAATACAGTGAGTTTTTCCCTAGTGCACACATTAAATGGGAACCGAGTGAAAACTTCTTAGTGCGTGCCGCAGCATGGACGAGTTTTACTCGCCCGTCGTTTAAACAAGCCCGTGCATTTGCAGTGTTTGACAGCGATATTGAGCTTTGTCCTCCTGGTTCTGACGATTGTGATGACAGTCAAGGTGGCGCATCGCTTCAACAGTTAAGCCAGTACGTGTTGGGTTCTGATAATGCGCTAGATGTGGGTAACCCTAACCTCGTTGCAATGACATCTATTAACTACGATGCGTCAATTGGCTGGTATCCAAGCGAAAACTTCTTTATGGAAGCGGCAGTTTTCTATAAAGACATCGACAACTTTATCGTAGATGTAAACGGAATTGGCATGGCGCTTAATGACCTGCCGCTAACGCTTCCGGTAAACCAGGTGACTGAGTTTGTTATTCCGCAAGATTTATATCTTAACGAGATAAACATTACCGTTAACGGCAACAAAGCCTCGGTTATCGGGTTAGAGCTTAGCTACAACCAGTACTTTGAAAATGGTCTATTCATTCAAAGTAATGCCACCATCCTCGATAGTGAAGCCACGCTGGATAGCAGTATTCGTCAAGGCAAAGTGGCACTGCCCGACCAAGCTGATACCACCTTTAATCTTGTATTTGGTTGGGAGAGCGAAACGTTCTCAGCTCGCTTAATTGGTAACGTGCGTTCTGAAGTTCTTGAACAAATTGGCTCATGCCCAATTACTGCCGATCTTAACGACCCGAAAGGCTGCAAGATTTGGGGCGACCAATATCAAGATTCGGTTAAGAGCTTAGACTTTAAACTTCAGTACGACATTACCGAGTACGCACAATTGTACTTTGACGCCATCAACCTTACCGAGGAATCTGACCTTCGCTACTTCCAAGGTAACGCGTTAAGCGGCGGCAACATTCTGTACCAAAAAGAAGAATACGGCCGCAGCTACCAGCTGGGTGTAAACATTAAGTTCTACTAATTGTCTGCGCCGGGGAAACCCGGCCTTTTCCACATAATAAAGCTGGAGCGGACATGTAGTGCGGTAGTACGCCCAGTAAAATATGGAGATTGAGTACCATGAAACTCACGAAAATTGCTGCCCTTATGGGCGGCGTTATTCTCGTTACCGCCTGTGGCGAGAAAAGCTCTACCAATGTAACCCTCCCCCCCGACCCAGCACTTACTGGCGTATTTGTTGATAGCCCCGTTGAAGGAATCAATTATTCCTCTGCTTCTGTGGAAAACGGTACCACGAATGCGCAGGGTGAATACTCTTACTTCAGAGGCGAACAGCTCGCTTTCAGCATAGGTCAGCTGACGTTTCCAGAAACCCCGGCATCGAGCGTTATCTCTCCTCTTGACCTGTTCGCAACCGACAACCCTTTTAACCAGTCGGTCGTAAACACACTTCGACTTTTACAATCTCTTGATACTGATGGCGACCCAAGTAACGGTATAACGTTAAGCGCCAGTGCCGGCGATGTGGCGGTAGCTACGCTAGACGAAGGGCAAACCATTGAAGATTTCTTTAATCAATCTGATGCTGATTTTGCAGCCGATGTAGAGGTGTGGCTTGGTTCTGCTGGCGGAGCCAGTGCTACGCTTGTGGATAAAGCACAGGCTATCAG
>NZ_JAFLMX010000044.1:0-18036 GCF_017849675.1 Alteromonas sp. AO-Serp | reverse complement strand
CACCTGTGACAGGGGGCTAGCTATGTTCGCGCTAGTTCAAGTTGAAGATTTCGACCAAGGAGAGCTTTACGCTAGGCTAAAGCAGTCGGCAGATGAGAAGGCCTGCGGCAACACCGGCGCGATTGTTACTTTTACCGGGCTGGTGCGAGATTTTAATAACGCTGGCGATATAGACGGCATCGAATTAGAGCATTACCCGGGCATGACTGAAAAAGCGTTAATGCTTCTGGTTGAACAAGCGAGCGAACGCTTTTCACTTAACAGTGCTGGCGCACTGCACAGAGTAGGGCGCATACACAACAACGAACAAATTGTATGGGTAGGTGCCGCCGCTCCCCACCGTCAAGCGGCGTTTGATGCTGCCTGCTACTTAATGGACATGCTTAAACAGTCGGTACCGCTTTGGAAAAAAGAATTTAAGGGCGATAAATCTGAATGGGTTGCGGCGAAAGCATCTGACGATGAAGCGGCACTTAAGTGGATGCGCAAAAAGTAATGGTTTGTTCTTTAGCAATGCGACTTTCAAGCTTTGTTAACTTGGCCATGCTTATTTTGGTAAGTGCAAGTGTAGCCCTAGGCGTTACGGCTTTTTCAAGTTCTGTGGCACATGCAAGCAGTTTTGAAGCGGCAAATAATAATGTAAATGAAGGGAGCGTTATTAGTGCCGAAAAACAAAACCAGTCAGTAAGTTTCAAGTGCGACGAAAAAATTAACGTAGCCGTTGCGGCAAACTTTGCAAAACCGCTAAAGAGTATTGCCGAGCAGTTTACTGAGCTAACCGGCATAGAAGTCGCGGTAACGGTATCTTCTAGCGGTACTTTGTATGCGCAAATTCAACATGGTGCTAGCTTCGACGTTTTTCTATCTGCTGATCGCGCTCGGCCGCAAGCGTTGGTTGATAACAACGTAGTTCACCACGGCAATCTGGTGGATTACGCTAAAGGCAAGCTGGCGTTTGTCTATGCTGGCGACTTATCAAGTGAGGCATTCAGTGAAATATCTAGTAAGACATCCGGTGAAAGGAATTGCGAGCAAATCGCGCGCTCATCTACTGGAGACACAACTGCACAAATAAACGTTCAGCTTACCGATTGCTTGTCGAAGCAGCTTGTTCAATTAATGGAAAATCCACAAAACAAGGTAGCTATCGCAAATCCTAAACTGGCCCCCTATGGTGATGCTGCGCAACAGACGTTGCAAAACTTATCCTTATGGCAACAGTTTTTACCTCACAGAGTGATGGGTAAAAACGTGCTACAAACCTTGCAGTTTTATACCACCGGCAGCGTGAAAGGGGCGTTCGTTGCGTACTCATCGGCGTTAGATTTGCCCGCAGACTTATCCTCTAATTTGCCTTCTAATTTTAACAGTGTTGTGAATACCGAAAGCGCTGAGGCTATTACGGTTATCGTCCCAGTACCTGAAACCTTATATAAACCCATCATTCAGTCGTTGGTGGTTAACAGTAAAACGGTAGCTACATTATCTCCGAATCTGTTCGAACCACTTCCAATCAAAAATGCGGCAGCGCCAGTTGATGAGCCTATTCACAACGACAACGTTGAGCCAACCAGAGCATTTCGTTTGAGTGACGCTAGTGGAGTGTCATCACCCAGCCTTTTCGTGCAATATTTAATGTCGCAAGGGGTGCAGCACAGCTTAACTGAATGGGGTTATGAATCCACAATTGCATCAGGCGTCGGTAACTAAGTATGCTCACAGAATTCTTCGGGGTATCGACACTTGAAGCTATATTACTTACCTTTAAGCTGGCCTTTATAACCAGTGGTTTGCTGTTGTTAATCGCATTGCCGCTAGCGTGGTTTTTAGCGAAATGGCAGAGCAAAGCTAAGCCTTTGGTTATGTCGATACTCGCGTTGCCTTTGGTGTTACCGCCAACTGTGCTGGGTTTTTATTTGCTTATTGCTTTTTCGCCGCAAAGTGCGTTGGGGCAGGGATGGCAAAGCCTCACCGGGAGTAATTTAGCATTTAGCTTTGAAGGCTTAGTATTGGGGTCTGTTATCTACTCCCTTCCATTTGCTCTGCAGCCTTTGTACAGCGGCTTTTCACAATTGGATAACCGTTATTTAGATGTAGCAAAAACGCTGGGTTTTTCGGCCTTTGAAGCTTTTATAAAAATAGTGCTTCCTTTAAGCAAAGCGCCCATCGTGGTGGCATTAGGCTTAAGCTTTGCCCATACCATAGGCGAGTTTGGCGTAGTACTAATGATAGGTGGCAATATTCCTGGAGAAACTCAGGTGCTGTCTATCGCGCTATATGAACAGGTAGAAGCGTTGGAATATAACAGTGCACACAACCTTGCACTGGCCCTTTTGATTTTTTCATTCGTAATGCTCGCGGCGCTCTATCGTTTTAACGGTGTCACCCGTAGTGATGAGGTGCGTTAACATGCAAATATCTGCGCTACTACCAAATCGCATTAACGCACAAATCTCGTTGCAGCCACAAAGCCGATTCATTGGGGTTACCGGTCCATCAGGTGCGGGAAAAAGCAGCTTGTTTCGCGCCCTAGGTGGCGTAGAAAAAAGCGCAAAAGTGCAAACGCCGTGGACCTCTCAAAAGGTCGGTATCGTTTTTCAGCAGCCCATGTTATTTCCCCATACCGATGTGCGCGGTAATTTAGCCTTGGCGCAGCGTCACGCAAGCCCTAATGCAATGTCTATCGACGCCTGCTTGCGCGGCTGTTATTGCGAACATTTAATTGATAAGCCAGTTCAAGCGCTTTCTGGCGGAGAAGCGCAGCGGGTAGCGATTGCGCGTGCGTTGGTCAATGGACCAGATGTGTTATTGCTAGATGAATCGCTAAGCGCGATTGATATCTTTACCCGTCGCAAAATTTACCAGTTTTTGAACAATTTGTGTGTGTCGGGGAAGCTCATATGCCTTGTGATTTCTCACGATTTAGATGACCTTGCCTTGTTCAGCGATGAGTTGGTTTTTATTGACCAAGGCCGCACCGAGCTTTGTGGAAAAACGCGCGATGTGTTGACTCAAGTATTCGCAAAAGAGGGATTTGCGACACCGTCTAGCGTACTTGAGGGATTTAAAGTTACTGCGCAAAGCGAAGCACACGACAGCAACCAGTCACAAAATGCCGTTGTCAGCTACAAACACGGTAGCCAAACGCAACAAGATCAAAATGTTCTAACCTTACAAGGCAATGAGCAGTGCCAGTCGGAAAAAGGAATTGAGCGTGTTGAGGTAGCGGGGCACGAGATATTCGTCACTGCAGAATCAGTGTCCTATTTGCCTCAGCAAAGCGGTGAGCAAGTTTCTGTTCGTTTTGCAGTTAAAGCTTGTGATGTAAGTATCGATACCAATATTACTGACTTTGGCAATGCCAGCACAATCAGTATTTTAAATGCGCTGCCATGTGTTATATCTAGCATCGAACCCGTGGCGAATCCACTCAGTCCCCTGAACGAGCCAGAAAATAACGCCGATACAAAACTCACCGATACAAAGCTAACCTCTATAAAGCTAGCGACCGTAAACAGCGCGAAAGTGTTGTTAAAACTTGATGTACTAAACAGTAACCAACCCCTTTATGCCAGCATTAGCTGTATCTCTCTATCGCGTCTTAAGCTTGATGTAGGGATGCAAGTGATTGCGCGGTTTAAATTGCCCTAGGTTTAAATGGCTTTGGAGTAGCTACTGAGTATTTCACTTGCGTTCAAATAAGCGTCGAAACGCGCACAAATAGCCCGAATGTAAATACGAGCAGACTCTGGCACTCGAATATACCGAGATGTCGTTTCGATAAGCCCGTCTTCTTTAAGTTCTTCAAGGTTGTTTAAGGCTGAAGCAAAGTATTCATCAAAAATGATGTGGTGCTTGTCGGCAATTGCTTGCTTGTCTACCGCTAAATTGCACATTAAGCTAGAAATCACGTCTCTGCGAATAAGGTCGTCGACACTTAATGACAGTCCGACTTTCGCATTGGGCAGGTGGTTGTCTAAGCGATGGTAATATTCTTTTAGCTCCTTAGCATTTTGCGCAAAGGCATTACCTACCGTGCTAATGGCTGATACGCCGAACCCTATAAGGTCGGTGTCTCCACGTAAAGTATAGCCTTGAAAGTTGCGGTGAAGCTCGCCTTTATTTTTCGCAATAGCCAGTGAGTCTTTGCTTAAGGCAAAATGATCAAGACCAATCATTTCATAACCTATGTTTGTAAAGCTGTTAACGGCAAGCTTGTAAAGCGCCGCTTTTTCTTCACTACTTGGCAGTGTTTCTTCAGCAAATTTACGCTGCGCTGCGAACCTTTCGGGAAGGTGTGCATAGCTAAAAAGCGAAATACGATCTGGCATCATGGCTTTAGTTGCGGCGATGGTTGATGAAAACGTTTCAATTGACTGATTCGGTAAACCATAAATTAGATCTAAGTTGACTGAGTCGAAACCCAGTGACCGAGCCTCGAATACTAAATCGGCAATGTGAGACGTGCTTTGTATGCGATTTATGGTTTTCTGAACATTATAATCAGTATCTTGTAAACCAAAGCTAATGCGTGTGTAGCCGAGACATTTTAAGTTTTGAAGATAGCGTTTATCGATATTTCTGGGATCTAACTCAATTGACAGTTCAGCACCTGCTTCAAAGGTAAAGTGTTTCTTAAGCAGGTACATTAAATAAGTATGCTGAGTCTCGCTCAAAAAACTGGGTGAACCGCCACCCAAGTGCAGAGAAACTGCACGCCTGCCGTCAGTTAAATAACGCTTAGACAGGATTTCTTTTTCTATGTAATCTAAATATTCGTCCGCTTTTTCATTGTGACGCGTCACCATTTTATTGCAGCCACAGTAGTAGCACAGCGTTTTGCAAAATGGAATGTGCACGTAGAGACTTACTGCCGGCGCTTTTGACACTGCAAGTGCTTGTGGAAGTATGTCATCTTGTAGCGGTTCAAATTTAAGTGCAGTAGGGTAAGAGGTATAGCGAGGAGCATTCAACGCATATTTGGTAATGGTTGATACGGGACGTTGTTGTACGGCAATTATTGTCATATTGGCTCTGCACTTATATGTAGATATCTAGGCGCGAATTCAATTCGATGGTTAAAGCTTAATGGATTGCTTAGGAGGCTGATTTGATCTACTTCAAGGTTTTGGTATTAAACCTGATAATTGTTTTACTTCTTCCAGTCATTTTGCTTCAAGCATTGTGGGTGAGGAAGAAGACCGCTGTACTACCAGAGCCCGACGGCGAGCGGGTATTAACCTCAGCCGATAGTAAATTGCTGCTAACTAATAACGTTTTGGTTATAGGCGATTCTGCCGCCGCTGGTGTTGGTGCAACGACGCAAATGGGGGCACTCACAGGTCTGCTGTACTCAAACCTTGTTAAGCATGGGCCAACGCGAGTGACGTTGAATGCTAAAACAGGTTTTAAAAGTGAAGATGTGCTCAAGCTTCTTCATGAAATGCCTGCCGAGCACTTTTCGTCGGTGCTCGTCTCTATTGGTGTTAACGATGTGACCAAATTTGTACCGTTGAAACGGTGGCGACAAAACATCGATGCTATTAGTACGCTACTGTCAGATAAATTTGGGTGCGAAACAATATTATTTACTGCGCTACCGCCAATTCATTGCTTTCCAGCGCTTCCGCAACCTTTGCGTGCACTATTAGGTTACCGCGCGTGGTTACTAAACCAAGCTTTGGCTGATAGCGTAACAGCCCGGGCTAACGCAGACATATTATATATTAGTGCACTTAATGTGAGCGGAACTATGACGGATATTCAGCAAAGTGGTTTGATGGCAGAAGATGGCTTTCATCCCTCCACGAAAGGCTATGAAATATGGGCACACTCAGCCCTTGAAAAACTTTCCACGCTTTACAGCACCACAATGGGCACGACAACAAAAGTCACAGCAGAAACTGATGTAACTGCGACGAAATAATCGCAGTGTGGGGTTGAAGTTTCTTTTTGTAACCTTATCTAAGCCCTTATATCTTCATGAATTCAATAAAGCGAGGCCTATCATGGCAGCAAATGAGCAAGGTGTACAAAGTGCGAGCGGTATGCAGAGTGTAACAGTTAATATGGTTTCTGACGTAGTATGTCCATGGTGTATTGTTGGGTACCAGCGTTTGCAAGAAGCCATTAAAACCCTTGATAACATTGAAGTGGATATTAAGTTTCACCCCTTCGAGCTAAACCCCAATATGCCAGAAGAAGGGCAAAACCTTCGCGAGCACATAATGGAAAAATACGGCATTAGTGAGCAGCAAAGCGCGCAGAACCGAGCACGGTTAGTAGAAGCGGGCGAGCAATTAGGCTTTTCGTTTAACTTTACTGACGACTCTCGCATGCAGAACACGTTTAAGGCTCACCAACTTATTCACTTTGCTGCAGAAAACGGCCTTGAAGAAGAAATGAAGCTGGCCTTATTTAATGCCTACTTCACAGACGGTAAAAACATTAATGATCTAGGTGTTCTAGTAGCGTTGGCACAAACGGTTGGCCTTGATAAGTCTGAAGCTGAACAAGCGCTTAAGAGTGAAAAATACGCGCAAGCAGTGCGCGAGGAAGAAGCCTTTTGGATGCAGCGCGGTATCCAAAGTGTACCTACTTTTGTGATCGGTAATCAGGGCGTAGCCGGGGCACAAGAGCCAGCAACATTGGCTGCATTTATTGCCCAAGCAGCATCACAGCAATAAGCAGGTTAAACGGGTGTAGAGGTAGTTATGAGTAATCACGTTAACCATTTGTTGGCCCAGTGGCTTCCACTTAAAAATAAGCACAAATGGGTGCTAGGTTTCATTTTTAAAACCGAAGGCTCATGCTATCGAAAAGCAGGCGCCATGATGTTGTTTAGTGACGCTGGGCATCAGTTAGGTATATTAAGCGGTGGCTGCTTAGAAAGTGACATCGTTAAAAAAGCCCAGCGAGTAATGACCGACGGCGTTAGTCGTACCGCGGTTTACGATGACGAAGATGAAGAAGACATCGCGTTTAAACTTGGTGTTGGATGCGGCGGTGTGGTGCACTTAGCACTTGTACCAGTTAACGAGAGTAACCAGTATTTATCGTTGGATGTGGTTAGCAAAAGCTTATCAAACGGAAAAGCGTGTGAGTGGCGCTGCGCTGTAGACGGTACGTTGGGTGATTGCACGGAATTGGAAGACCATTCTGCTAAACCTAGAAAAGCTGTGCTAGACACCGTTGATGGCAAGCGCATGTTGTCGGTTTTGATGCTGCCGCCTATCCACCTACTTGTTGTTGGAGGTGGGTACGACGCTACCTTTATGACTAAGCTTGCTAGTTTGCAGGGCTATTTAGTAAGTCTTTGGGATCCAAGGCCTGCACAAGCAAGACTTGAACATTTTCCCGAGGTAAATTATCTCATTGAGGATCCATCAACCGAAGGTTTACGTCTTCATATGGGCGAACATAACATTCAAGCGGCGGTGCTTATGTCCCATCATCGAGAAATTGATGCAAAGGCGCTGCAGGTGCTTAGCAAGCAATCGTTAACCTATACGGCAATGCTCGGGCCACTGCACCGTAAGCAGGAAATTATGGATTTAGCCGGGCTTGGCGATACCAACTTTACTCAGTATTTTGCAAGCCCCGCTGGTTTCGACATTGGTGGTGAGCTACCAGAGCATATAGCGCTGTCTGTTATTGCTCAGTGCCATGCGGTGTTTCATACCAAACCTACACATTTAAAGCGTTAGAAAGACTTTCTGAAGGTAACGCCAAAGCTTCTAGGCGCGCCTGGGTAGGCCATGATCTTTCCGGTTTGTACGGGTACATCAAAGCCACTTCGTGCAACGTACTCTTCATCGAAAACGTTGCGCGACCACGCAATAATTTCGCTATCCCATTGTGGGATAGTGAAACTTACGCGAACGTTAAATAATGAAAAGTCGTCAGCGTATTTGTACGGGTCGTTCGCATCATCAAGAAATACGTCGCCCGTGTATTGGTAGTCAATACTGGCGGAGGCAGGATAATTCCCAACTTCGAAATAGTGATTCAGCATAAGAGACAGTGAGTTCTGAGGCTCGAAGCCTACGCGGTCACCGTCTCTTGAACAGAACGGGTCGTTTGGCTCCACACGGCCCGGGTCGTCAATGCCCGTGTGCCACGTGTATGCTACCCAACAGGTACCGCGTTTAAACTCATCAAAATTCGCCAATGTGCGCGACGCAACTGCATGTAATTCGGTGCTTTCTGTCATTAGCCATGTGGCTTCAAGCTCTATGCCTTTTACTATGATATCGCCCGCATTTTGCAGGTTGAACCCCGTTCCGGTAAAGGTCGTCGCCTGAAAGTCGCTAATTTGTGTATAGTGCGCCGCAGCATTTACGCGCACGCCGTATTCTTCAAAATCGTGTTTTATACCTATTTCAGCACTTCGCGATTTTTCAGCATCAAAAAGCGGGCTAAGCGAAGGTAAAATTCTGTCGGTATTCGTACCGCCAGCTTTGTAACCAGTCGCAAAACTGGCGTACGTTAGCGTGTTGTCATTAGGGTGATAAGCCAGTTTTACCGTGCCGGTTAACTGTGAATCATCAAGCTCTTCGTTTAAGTCAGGTCGCGGCATAACCGCTGCAGATCCCAAGAAAAAATACCCCCAACCCGCTTGTTGAAATGGTGCGATAGCGTTAAGGGACTGTGCTGTAGGGGCTTGTCCCGCCGCTAACGCAGCAGCGATGTTTTGTAACCCAACTACAGCACGACCTACATTAGGCCATTGCGCTGGGTCTTGAGTTAGTCCGTCAATACCAGGCCCTTGCTCATCGTAGGCTCCGACAATCGACTTTTCTTCGCGGGTATAGCGTAAGCCCGTTGTTAAGGTGAAATCACTGTTTAACAGCCAATCCAGCTGAGAGAATAAAGCAATACTGTCTTGCTCTTGATAGGCGCTGTGCGCGAAAGCAGTACCGGACGGCGCTGGTGCTGCAGCAGGCGCAATAAAGCCTGATGTAACTGCAGATAGCTCGTTGATGGCGTTAGCCAAAGGCAGCAGATCGGGCGCGGCGGCATTAAAGAACGCACTAAAATCATCTTGCGTGGTAGTATCAAAGGTTAGATCTAAGTTTTGGCTGTAATAGTAAACACCTATTAAACCGCGCACATCTTCACTGGTGTAATGTAATCTAATTTCTTGAGAAAACGATTGCTGCTTGGCGTCGTTAGTGGCAGTAAGAAGGTCCGCATCAGAAAAGTCGGTATCTACCGTATCTAAGCTGTCAAACGCGCGGTACGCGCTTATGCTCACTAAATCCCATGCTTTGTTTAAAGCCACATCTACTTGAACTGATAGTCCTTTGTCTTTCATTTTTGAAAGGGGAGTTTGCGACAGCGAGGTTTTATAGTCATAAAAGTTATCGCGCCCGTAAATAGTTGCATTAAACGGCGGTTGTAGCAGCAGTGCATCAGTGCCGAATTTACCCGCTATGTCATTAGCCTGAATATTATTTTGAAAAGTTAGTGCGCCGCAGCACCGTTCGTCTAGCTCGCCGTAATCAGCAATAAGTCGCACGCTAATGTCAGCTGTTGGAGTGTAAAGCAGCTGTGCTTTTATCGCAGTACGGTTACGGTTATTTAGGGTTTGTCCGCTGCGCTCGTCGGTAATGAAACCGTCACTGTGAGAACTAAAGCCAGATACTCGCATGGCGAGTACATCGTCGATAAGCGAAAACGACGAGCCAGCGCTTAAACGAACCAAGTTATCATTGCCGATGATGGCTTCGGCAAAGCCGTCGCGCTCGTCGTGTGAAGGTGCGACCGTAGTTAACGTCATTGCGCCAGCGGCGGTATTCTTTCCGAATAGTGTGCCCTGTGGCCCACGCAACACTTCAATAGATTCAATATCGACTAAGTCGTTAATTAACGCGTTTTGTCGTGCACGGTACACACCATCTACGTATAAACCCACCGAAGACTCGAAGCCGAAGTTTTGTGAAGACGTGCCAATGCTGCGTATTGAAAACCCTGAATTTGTTACGCTTTGATTTTGAAACGCGCCAAAAGCAGGTACGTAGTTTTGCAGGTCAAACACATCTCGGCTAACTGTTTCAACTAGGTCTTGACCTGAAAGCGCAGTGACCGCAACGGGCACATCTTGCAAGTTTTGACTGGTCTTTTGCGCCTGTACAACAATGTGTTCCAGTGCCTTTTTGTTATGCGGAGTAGATAGAGCATTCTCATCGGCGTGAGCGTGGGGAGCCAAAGCAAGTGTCGACGAAACAATAGAGGCAATAAACGGCGAACTACACAGGCAACGCGTAATGGCGTTTTGTGGTGTAGATATGCTTGAGCTATTACAAGACAAAGCGTGTGTAAGTGACTTCATTTTGGTTCTTTTTATTTTTCAAAAGCGGGGGGCTTTAAACAAAATTAATCACGACAAGGTCGCGTCCAAATGCGTACAGTCCTTTACATTTTAAATACGCCAACTTCCCTATGACGTCGTGTAGTGCTTTTTCACTATACAATCTAATGAACATATATTGCACGCATTTGAAGCTATCATGTCAAATTTTGTTCGCAACGTGCAAAAAGCGAACAGATATTTGGCAGTGAATAGTTTCACATGATGCATACTCATTCAAAATATCAATTAAACTTATATCGCTGTTTTCCTTAGTATGTTGGTTGAAAGTTAACATATTAATAACATCAGGCAGCGGTATGACAGACATCTATTTAGTGCGACATGGTCAAGCGTCTTTTGGCAAAGCGAACTATGACAAACTTAGTGAACTGGGTGGGCAACAGGCCATTTGGCTTGGTGACTATTTCAAGCATCGCAATGTTGAATTTGATGCAGTTTTCTCTGGCGACATGGTAAGGCATCACGAAACCAAAGACGGTATTGCCTCGGGTATTGCTACTGAAGACTATACGCTACCTGAAGTTACGGTGAATAGCGCCCTGAATGAATTCAATTTTCAGGCAGTGGCTACCGCCTATTTAACACGCTACCCAGAAGCAAAAGTACCTGAAGGTGCTTCGCCTTCTGAATATTACCGATTGCTAAAAAAAGCAATGCTTGCCTGGTCGCAAGACGAATTGGCGCATGAACTCCTTGATGAAACATGGGGTCAGTTCGAAGATAGAGTTCACAGTATGCTCACGCACCTTCAAAGTATAGATGCGAAGCGCGTACTTGTTGTGAGCTCGGGCGGCGCAATTGCCATGATGCTTAAACATATTCTTGGCTACGATGCGGCCACCGTTGTAAATATGAATTTGCAGATCCGAAATGCCAGTTTTTCTCAATGCTTTGCCAATGCGCGAGGCGTTCACCTTAATAACTTCAACAGCGTACCTCACCTGGATGTGATTGACAGGTTACACGCCATTACCTACAGCTAAATGGGGCAGTTATGAACTTTGAATATAATGAAAAGACCCAAGCACTTTTAGAAAAACTAAAAGCGTTTATGAAAGAAGAAGTGTATCCAATTGAAAAGGAATACATTCACGCCGTAGAAAATGGCTCTGCCAACAATGGCGAAGGCCGTTGGAAAACGCCTGAAATGATGCATACATTGAAAAAGCGTGCAAAAGAAGCGGGCCTTTGGAATTTGTTTTTACCTGAAGAATATAAGCCATATGGCGCGGGCTTGACTAACGCAGAGTATGCACCACTTTGTGAAGAAATGGGCAGAGTTTTGTTTAGCTCTGAAATCTTCAACTGTAGTGCGCCAGATACCGGCAATATGGAAGTGCTTGCGAAATACGGTAACGAGAGTCAGAAAAAGCAGTGGTTAGAGCCTCTCTTAAACGGGGAAATACGCTCAGCCTTTGCTATGACAGAGCCAGCAGTGGCATCGAGTGACGCGACAAACATCGAAACCTCAATTAAGCGCGATGGCGACGAATACGTTATTAACGGCCGTAAGTGGTACACCAGCGGTGCCATGAATGAAAACTGTAAAATTATGGTGGTAATGGGCAAAACTGATTTCGATGCGCCTCGTCACCAGCAGCAGTCTCAAATTTTAGTTCCTATGGACACCAAAGGTGTGACTATTGTTCGCCCAATGGCTGCAATGGGCTATTACGACGAGCCTATTGGTCATGCTGAAGTCTTGTTTGAAGACGTACGTGTACCGGCAGAGAACTTACTGCTTGGTGAAGGGCGTGGTTTTGAAATTGCACAAGGACGCTTAGGCCCAGGCCGTATTCACCACTGTATGCGTCTAATTGGCTGTGCTCAGCGCGCGCTCGATATGGCGTGTGAACGAGTTGAGAACCGTGTGGCATTTGGCAAGCCGTTGTCAAAACAGCAGTCAGTTAGAGAAAGCATTGCGCAGATGCACTGTGATATTGAACAGGCGCGTCTGCTTACGTTGAAAGCGGCTGATAAGATGGATCGTTATGGCAACAAAGTATCGCGCGACCTTATCGCTGCTATCAAGATAGTTGCACCTACTATGGCCTGTAACGTTATCGACCAAGCCATTCAGATGCACGGCGCTGCAGGTACAAGCCAAGATTTCGTATTGTCTGCCATGTACGCTTATGCGCGTACTATCAAGCTGGCAGATGGCCCTGATCAGGTTCACATGATGCAGTTAGGTCGTAATCTTATTGCTGAAAAAGCAGTCGCTGAATAAGTCAGTGTTGTAAATAAACAATACAAAAAATTACGGGTAAGGAGTGAATGTGTCTAAAGACAATGCGAAAGCCCCACATGTCATAGATTTAGCAGTGCTGAATTCGTATTTATCTTCTGCGTGCCCGAGTATTGGGCACGTCAAAAGCGCTGAGAAATTTGCGGGTGGGCAATCGAACCCGACGTTTAAACTTACTACGGATAACGGCGTTTATGTATTACGCCGTCAACCTCCGGGCAAATTACTGAAATCGGCCCATGCAGTTGACCGAGAATTTCGCGTTATCAACGCGTTGCAGGGCTCAGAAGTGCCTGTGCCCAAAGCGTACCATTTATGTGAAGATACCAGCATAATCGGTAGCATGTTTTACATTATGGCCTATGTTGAAGGTGACATTTTCTGGAATAGCGCACTGCCTGAAATAGCATCTTCTGCTACTCGTGGTGCCATGTATGATGAAATGAACCGAGTGCTTGCAGCGCTTCACAGTGTAGATATTGAAAGCGCAGGCTTACGCGATTATGGAAGGCCTGGCAGCTACTTTGAACGTCAGCTAAGCAGGTGGACAAAACAGTATCGTGCATCTGAACTTGAGCATGTTGAAGAAATTGAAAGTCTTATTCAGTATCTTGAGGCCAACCTGCCAAAAGATGATGGTCAAGTCTCGTTGGTCCATGGCGATTTTCGTTTAGACAACATGATGTTTGATATGTCTGACCCTAAAAACCCAAGAGTAGTCGCGGTACTTGATTGGGAATTATCAACGTTGGGGCATCCGTATGCCGATTTGGCTTACCAATGTATGCAGTTGCGCCTTCCCTCTGACATTGCGCACGCAGCTGGGTTAGGTGGTTTAGACAGAGAGCAGTTAGGCATTCCAAGTGAACAAGAATATATCAATGCGTATTGCGAGCGAAGAGGTATTGATGCCATTAGCAACTGGACGTTTTACCTCGCATTTAGTTTTTTCCGTTTAGCCGCTATTTTACAAGGCGTGGTAAAACGCGCACACGATGGCAACGCGTCAAGCGAGAAGGCTATGCAATTAGGCGCAATGGTGCGACCTCTGGCACAAATTGCGAACCAAACCATTCACCAAAGCGAATAAACGCCATATAACCTATTTAATGACAGGTCATGCTATCAATAGCGTGCTCGTCGAACAAAGCAACTGGAGACAGTATGAAAGCAATTGTATGCGAATCTTTTGGACCACTTGAAGAACTTCAATTTAAAGACGTTGCAGACCCGCAAGTAAAAAAAGGGCATGTAGTCGTAAATGTTGAAGCCGCAGGGGTGAACTTTCCAGACGGACTATTGGTGCAAGGTCTGTATCAAATGCAGCCAGACTTCCCGTTTATTCCTGGCAATGAAGTGGCAGGCACCATATCTGAAGTAGGTGAGGGCGTAAGCCATTTAAAAGAAGGGCAACGAGTTATTGCGTTGTCTAACTTAGGTGGTTACTCAGAAAAAGCGCTGATCCCTGCCACTCATGTTATGCCGTTACCTGATCCCATCCATGTTAATGAGGGGGCTGCTCTTGTAACTGCGCATGCGACAGCACATCACGCGTTAAAGCAGCGCGCAAAACTGCAGCCAGGCGAAACACTGGTTGTAACCGGCGCAGCGGGTGGTACTGGCTTAGCAGCAGTGCAAATAGGCAAGATTATGGGCGCTAAAGTTATTGCAGTTTGCTCAACAGAAGAAAAGCTGGCGCTTGCTAAAGAGTATGGCGCAGACGTTTTAATTAACTACAAAGAAAAAGATCTCAAAGAAACGCTGAAAGAAGTCACAGGCGGCAAAGGTGTCGATGTAGTTTATGAATGCGTTGGCGGTGACACATTCCACGCTTGCAGCCGCAGTATGGCATGGGAAGGGCGTTTACTTGTGGTCGGCTTTGCAGGCGGTGAGATCCCGAAATTCCCGGTTAATTTAGCGCTGGTAAAAGGCTATTCGGTTATGGGCGTATTTTGGGGCTCGTTTACTCAGCACGATCCAAAAGGCTTTGCGGAAAATATGCAAGAGCTTTTAACTTGGTATGTGCAAGGTAAGGTTAAAGTGGTCGTAGATGAAGCATTACCCTTAGAACAAGCAACGAAAGCCATGGCCAAGGTAATGAACCGGGAAGTGAAAGGTAAGATGGTGCTTGTGCCCTGATCCTACAAGCCTGACACGTGGGTAACTTAACAATAAAGCCTGAACAATCGATGTTCAGGCTTTTCTTGTTAACAGTGGGTTATTCCATAAGCCACATTCGGGCGCTTCTTCCTGGTACATAGAACTTGTGCCACTGAGTTGTAATATATTGCACATCATTACTTAACGTATCGCGGTAATTTCTATACCACCACAAATTGTCCGTAGATGTATCTACCCATATATCTTGGCCGTCTGCGCATTTATTAATACCCACAACGCCTTGATGGTCACGCTTGAAGAAAATAACGCAGTCATTATGACTTACCACTTGCATGCCACTGCCCTGAACTCCGTTATGGAATTTAACCATACCCTTGATGTCATCACGCTTGTACAAATCTACCCAACGATTATCACCACTTTCATTGTTATCTGAGTACAGTAATGGAACACCACCGTCACGGCCTAGTACATAGGCATTTGCCAAATGTTCGTCGGTAGGGTCAAGTAACTGGTAGCGGAAGCCGTCGTTTAGCGGGATGTCGTGGGTAATACTAAATGTGATGGCCTTGTCGCCTGATAAAGCCTGACCGTACGCACCTGGGTCAACTAAGGCATTCATCGAACCACCGAAGCTAAATGCACTACGTATTTGCGCGAAAAGCGGGAAGTCGTAGGCCGAGTGACCTGTTGCTGATAAATAAGGTGCAAGGAAGTTATCATACTCACTAGAGCCTGCACCGCCCGTGGTAATTATTTCTCCGAAAACATGCACGCCGTTTTTTATATTGCTGTCGAACACCGCGTTGATATGATAGTTGGTCATGTGCTTTGCAGCATCAACGCGGAAACCGGTTACACCCATGTCTTTTAACGCCTGAAGATACGCTTTTTGCTGGGCTACTACCCAATTATTGGGGTCTAGGTCGGGCAAGCCAGGATCAGGCGCGGCGCCGCATAATCTATTGTACTGAACATCGCCCACGTCGCTGTAGTTACTAATGCACTTAGGACCACCTTGATCATACGTACCGTGGAAGTCACCACCGCCAAAAAGGCCGCTACTTACATCACCAAATAATGTGATGCCACCGTAGTATCCCTGATTTGAAGAGTACTGCTGTAGTATTTCACTTCCGGGGTAGTTTAAGTCTGAACGTTTCCATGCTTCGTTCGCCATATGATTAAAGACAATATCCGCATAGGTCTCTACACCTTTGGCATTTAATGCATTAACCATCGCTTGAAAGTCAGCAGTGTCACCAAGTGGATTATCAATAACTCGATAGTCCTGTGGTTGATATCGCGCCCACCACTGATCTCCTGTCGATTTATAAGCAGGCGAAACGAGTACTTTGGTGTAACCAAGGTCCGCAATTTCCTGGGCTTTTGCGGCTACGTCGTCGTAGGTCCAGTTAAATGCGTGTAGTATAACGTCGGCATAGCTTTGATAACTTAATGTACTCAGTGCTGCGCCTATTAAAACGCCTGCCGCATGTTTCTTCATCTTCATAGTGTGTCCTATTTTATGTGGGAGCGAGATAAAAGATGAAAGCAATGCTTACATTTTGTTTACAAATAATAAACATCGTGCATACGTATTCAATTCACCTTTAATTTTAAATTAAAGGAAAGGTGAACAATCAAGATGCGCAGGGAAGGGAGTACAGTTAGTTATTGCAATTGGATTAGCGGCTCTTAGTTGCGCAGCACTGTTTGAATTTTTTGTTGCTACCGCAAACACAAGGTAGGTTTCTCCCGTATTTAATTTTGCCGCAGTCGTCGTGTAATACGCCGTCGTGATAACGCCACTTACCGTCTTCAACACTAAAATTCGACGTTTCGTGAAGCTGATACATGCTTTTATTTTCAAAATAGTAAGCAGTGAATTCAACAATGGCATTATTGGGCTTAGAGATGAGCTTGGAGATGGGCTTTAAACTAGGCTTAGAGATTGCCTCGGCGTTGGTTTGCGCTTCGACTTTAGCGTCAGCATGTACAGAACTGTCTATCGAACTCTCTTCAGTACTACTGACCGAGTTACCTACCAAGCTATCTACGGAGTTATCTACGGAGCTAGCCGCTAGAGTGGGGTGTACTTTAAGCGCGAACCATGTCGCACCTTGTGCGCTTTGCGCCAAATCTTCTACAGAAAGACCCTGCTGCTTTTCTTTGGTGTAGGTTTCAAGAATATATTGATAATGCGCTGTAGCGTAGGCTGAAAACCGGGAGCGCATAAGTTGCTCTGCAGAACTAGGGTATTTATCACCCTTAATAAAAGGCTCGCAGCATTCGTCGAAGGATTTTGATGAGCAACAGTAACAGCGCATAAGACAACTCGCAGTTTAAAAGTAAAACAAAGCGCTACAGTATAAGTATAAGTTGCGTGAGCCCCAACTTTTTTAAACGTAAATGTTGCCGATATTCAATGAGTCCGTGGTGGTTGATGCTAAAGGGTACATGTCAGAGAGTCCACGCCAAAGAGCTGTATAAAAATAAATATTTAGGTTTTGTTTACGCATCGCTACTCAGGCAAACGTAAGATGGAGCAAACGCAAGATGTAAGCATAAACAGGCTTTGTATTACCAAGGGCCTAATGCTACGTTTTGTTCGTCATTAATGCTGTTAACACGTACATTCACCAGGCTGACAGAGTAAAGCTCACACAGCTTTCTAATCATTTCACTGTCTGTTGGTTGAAGGTCTAAATCGATGTTTTCCACATACAGTGTTTTACACTGGCCACCTGTAATCAGCTTACTGATCCATTCAGGCATTTTTTCTTTTTCAGGTTTCTGAATACGGATAGCGTGATCTACAGATTTAGAAAACGACACCGTATTTGAAAGCAGATAATTCCAACCTTTGTCGTTATTTCCTTTTCCATTACCTTGTTTTTCGCCAGGAAACCCTTCTATCGGCAAAGGTAGTTGAACAACATTTGAAACCGAAGCGCGTAAAGCATTGAATCGTGAAACTGAAGATGTGTTCATAGTAAAACCCTTTATGCATTTGCCCTGAAGTTCATAGTTCGAACTTCGGGAATATTGTTATTAACTTGTACTGGTTGCTTATACAGTGTGTATGTGTATACTGTATTCTTAAATGAGGGCTTTTTCAAGTATTTAGTTGTACTTTTTTCACACAAATTGGTGTTTTCTCAGTAACTACATAAACGATAATGGTTTTTTTGTGCTATCGAATTCTGAAGGAAGTATTCATACTCCGATTAAGGTAAGATGCGCGCGAATTTTACATAGAAAACTACTGTATAAAGCTCGAGGAGCGTTG
>NZ_JAFLMX010000125.1:0-10033 GCF_017849675.1 Alteromonas sp. AO-Serp | reverse complement strand
ACTCGCTAGAAAAACCAACTCCTGAAAAGCCAAGCATAAAGAAAGCAGGCACTAAAAAGCGCCATTAGAAGAAAATAGCGTTGGAAGTGTTGGGTAGCAGCGAGAAATTAAGTTATCGTTTTAATCGCTGTGGATTATCTTACTTTATCAACACAATGTAAATGGCGATCCCGATCGATCTTTTCGATCAAAACAACAAGCAACTGATTAGCAAGCTTTTTTCTTTTAGATCAAATCAAACTATAACGAGAAAAATTCATTCTAAATTTGTGCTAAAAAACCGTTAGATCACCTTGCTTTTTATATCTATCTCTGTGTTTTTCACAACGCACTGTGGATAACCTAACCAAATTTTACGCGTTATTCACAGACGATTTGTACGAAAACTGCGTTATCGATTAAGCTATCGATTAGAAAATGCAAAAATTGTTCACTTATTCATCCGAAAAGCGAGAATATGCATTGACAGCACGCCCCGAGATCTCTAGAATTCAGCGTCCTTTTTCGATGGGCTTTTCTGGTGAAAACACCACATTGTTCTGGCAACAGCATAATGTGTTACCAAAAACGCCTATGTTTAACTAAATATAAGTGAGACTTTGGTCATGAAAAGAACATTTCAACCGAGCAATCTAAAGCGCAAGCGTTCTCACGGTTTTCGTGCTCGTATGGCGACTAAAAATGGTCGTAAAGTACTAGCAGCTCGCCGTGCAAAAGGCCGCGCTCGTCTTTCAGCTTAATTGAAAGACGCCAAAGTGGGCGAGAATAATTTTTCTAGGGAGTTACGTCTGTTAACTCCCACCCACTTTACCTATGTGTTTGATAACGCAACCCCAGCTGTATCTCCCTCTTTTACTGTCCTAGCCAGAAAAAATACACTTTCAACTCCTCGTTTAGGCATTACGCTCGCGAAAAAACGTATCCGTAAAGCTCACGATAGAAATCGTTTGAAGCGATTAGTCAGAGAAAGTTTTAGGCATAAACAGCACAACTTACCCAATGTCGATATTATCGTTATTGGCAAGTCTGGCGCTGACAACCTTAGCAACCAAGAAGTTTTCGCTACATTGGACAAGCTATGGAAAAAATTAAACAAGCGTTGCGGCAACTCTTAATTGCAGTGCCTTTGGCATTGATAAAATTTTATCAATGGTTCATTTCCCCTATGTTAGGGCAACGATGTCGTTTCCATCCTTCTTGTTCTTGGTATGCTATAGACGCATTAAAAACGCACGGATTAGTAAAAGGCGGTTGGTTATCTATTAAACGCATATTAAAATGCCACCCTTTGCATGCCGGCGGATATGATCCAGTGCCGGAAAAACAACAAGATAAACACTCAAAATAAAGAGACCTCTATGGAATCGCAACGTAGTTTTCTGATAATTGGCCTTGCGCTAGTTAGCTTTTTGCTTTGGCAATCATGGCAAAAAGATTATGGGCCACAGCCAGTTGTGCCAGTTGAGCAACAACAAACGCAAGAGACATCACAAGGCGTACCGTCATTTAATGAAAATGGCAGCGAAGATGTACCAAGTAGTGATAGCGTTCCTGCTGCACAACCTATCGCAGCGGCGCAAAGCTCAAACCGCATTATTGAAGTTAAAACCGATACGCTAGATTTACGCATCGATTTGCTAGGTGGCGATGTGGTATCAGCAGACTTACTTAAGTTTCCGGTAGAGCAAGGTTCGGATATTCCTTACAGCCTACTTCGCTCTGGCAACGGTCTCTATGTAGCGCAAAGTGGTCTAATCGGTGCTCAAGGTCCAGATGCCAGCAGCAGTGGCCGCCCTGTTTATAACGCGCAAAGTGAATTTTATGAAATGACTGGCGACACCCTTGTTATTCCTCTTACGTGGAAAAACAACCAAGGTTTGTCAGTTACTAAAACTTTCACTTTCACTAAAGGTCAGTACGACGTAAACGTGAGCTATAACGTTGAAAATGGTACTGGCAGCGCAGCAACGGTTCAGCCGTATGCACAGCTTAAACAAGTGATGGAGTTTGAAGACGACAGCAACATGTTTATGCCAACGTACCGTGGTGCTGCATATTCAACAGAAGATGACCGCTACCAGAAGTACTCGTTTGACGAGATTGAAGATGACAACCTACGCGAAACCACGAAAGCGGGTTGGGTTGGCATGCTTGAACATTACTTTGTATCAGCATGGGTACCTTCACAAGAGCAAACTAACACGCTTTATTCTCGTAACCTGAAAAATCAGTATGCGGTAATTGGTGTATTGTCTCCGTCTGAAAGCGTAGCGCCTGGTGAAACCAAAACCCTTGCATCTACCCTTTACATGGGTCCTAAAGATCAAGAAAGCCTAGCGAAAATTGCGCGCGGATTAGACCTAACCGTTGATTACGGTATTCTTTTCTGGATTTCACAGCCGCTGTTCGCCCTTCTTACCTTCCTTCATAGCCTAGTTAATAACTGGGGTGTGGCAATTATCCTTATCACTATTGTAGTAAAAGGCGCGATGTACTGGCTAACTAAGAAGCAATACGAGTCAATGGCACGTATGCGCAACTTAGCACCTAAGATGCAGCAGCTAAAAGACCGTTTTGGCGACGACAGACAAAAAATGTCTCAAGCTATGATGGAGCTTTACCGCAAAGAGAAAGTAAACCCAATGGGCGGTTGCTTACCTCTTCTTCTGCAAATGCCTATCTTCCTTGCGCTTTACTGGGTACTGATGGAAAGTGTTGAACTACGCCATGCAGACTTTGTGCTTTGGATCACTGACCTTTCTACAAAAGACCCATACTTTGTGCTGCCAATTCTAACTGGCGCAAGTATGTACCTATTGCAAAAACTTCAGCCAACCACCATTACTGATCCAATGCAGCAGAAAATCATGCAATGGATGCCGGTAGCAATGAGTGTATTCTTCCTGTGGTTCCCTGCAGGTCTGGTACTATACTGGCTAGTCAGTAACGTGATTACCTTGGTTCAAGCCAAAATGATTTATGCTTCAATGGAGAAGCGGGGCATCAGCAGTAAATAACACGCTGATCAATGAATTATACAGCCCGCCTATGCGGGCTGTTTTGTCTTAAGAGGAATAACCTGTGCCATCATTTGATATTGTTTCTGAAATCAACATGGAAGAAGTACGCAACGCCACTGAAAACGCAAGCCGTGAGCTATCAACGCGTTTCGACTTTCGCGGAATTGACGCGAGCTTTGAGTACAAAGATAAAACCGTGGTCATGAAAGCTGAAGCTGAATTCCAACTTCAGCAAATGGAAAGCATGTTTAGAACGGCGATGTCTAAACGTAACGTCGACACTTCATCTATGGATGTTAAACCCTACGATGCCCACGGTAAAACTTACCGTCAGACCATTACCTTTAAAGAAGGTATTGAGCAGCCGATGGCGAAGAAGATTGTGAAGCTGGTGAAAGACGCCAAAATCAAAGTGCAAACGGCTATTCAAGGCGAAGAACTTCGCGTAACAGGTAAAAAGCGTGATGATTTGCAGCAAGTGATTTCGCTGGTTAAAGAGTCGAACTTAGGCCAACCTTTCCAATTTAAGAACTTCCGCGACTAATTATGGAATCACTCACCCTTTCTACCGACACTATTACCGCACAAGCGACAGCGCCCGGTCGTGGCGGCGTAGGTATTGTGCGTGTTTCAGGTCCTAAGGCTAAAGCTATCGCAGAGGCGTTAGTACCAAGCGCACTAACACCACGTCTTGCGACCTATACGCCGTTTGTTGATGCTAACAACAGCGTAATAGACCAGGGCATAGCACTGTTTTTTAAAGGGCCTAATTCATTTACCGGTGAAGATGTACTTGAACTGCAGGGCCATGGCGGTCAAGTTGTCATGGACATGCTGATTGATGCCGTACTTGCAACGGGCCATGCCCGGCTTGCCAATCCAGGTGAATTCAGTGAACAGGCCTTTTTAAATGATAAGTTAGACCTTGCTCAAGCAGAGGCGATTGCTGACTTGATTGATGCAAGCTCTAAACAGGCAGCCAAAAGTGCGCTGCGCTCGCTACAGGGTGAGTTTTCTACACAAATTCAAACGCTATCTGACCAAATCGTGCATCTTCGTATGTACGTAGAGGCGGCCATCGATTTTCCTGAAGAAGAAATTGATTTCTTATCTGATGGGAAAGTATCAGGTGACTTAAGCGCAATTATGCAAAGCTTAACCAAAGTGCGCGAACAGGCTAAACAAGGCACCTTGTTGCGCGAAGGTATGCAGGTGGTGATTGCGGGGCGACCTAACGCCGGTAAATCGAGCTTATTAAACGCCCTGGCAGGACGAGATAGCGCCATTGTTACCGATATCGCTGGTACCACGCGAGACGTGCTTAAAGAGCATATTCACATTGATGGTATGCCGGTGCACATTATCGACACAGCAGGACTTCGAGAAAGCCCAGATAAAGTGGAACAAATTGGTATTGAGCGCGCGTGGCAAGCTATCAATGAAGCGGACCACGTATTATTCGTTGTAGACTCTACCGCAACTGCTGTTATCGACCCTTATGAAATATGGCCAGAATTTATGGCCCGATTGCCACAAGGCATTCCCGTTACCGTAGTTCGCAACAAAGCCGACCTTAGTACCTTAGATATTGGACAAAGCACGGTTGCCACCGAGCAAGGCGATATCTCAGTCATTAATCTATCAGCCAAAGAAGGTAGCGGCGTCGACACGCTAAAAGCACATCTGGCAAAAACCATGGGCTTCGATACTACAACTGAAGGTCAATTTATTGCGCGCAGACGACACATAGACGCACTCGACCAAGCCTACAGTTATGTAAGCACAGGCGAACAACAACTGCATGACGCTATGGCGGGCGAGTTACTCGCTGAAGAATTGCGCTTGGCTCACCAGGCACTATGTGAGATAACCGGTGAATTCACGTCAGACGACCTACTTGGTAAGATTTTTTCATCGTTCTGTATTGGTAAGTAGCGCAACCAATAAAGTTATAAGTAAGATGGTGAATAACGTAACGGATAAGCCGTACTTACGTTAAGACGACAATTGTAAATAGAGAAGCGACCCAGTAATGAGCAAGCATTTTGAAATCATCGTTGGCACCATGTTAGGTGCCGCAGAATATGTGGCTGATGCCATTGCGGAAAAACTTGATGCGAGCGGGCACACCCACACTATTCACGCAGAACCAAATTTAGATGAGATTAAAACAGAATCAACGTGGATCGTGTGTACATCAACCCACGGTGCTGGCGAATTACCTGACAACATCCAGCCGTTCGCAAAACAGCTAGAGGGCGCGGATTTAAGCGCAGTAAATGCCTACGTTATTGGGCTAGGTGACACCAGTTACGACACCTTTTGTTTCGGCGCAAAAGAAATGGAAAAGCATATTAAAAACGCAGGTGGCACGTTAATTACCGACGCGCTATACATCGATGTGCTAGAACACCCTATCCCTGAAGATGCCGCCGTAGAATGGTTTGACGAAAAGCTGGCCAATGCTTAACAAGCGTTTTTACGTGGAACCAATGCGATGAACAGCAACCTTACCCAAGCTGAACTAGCGGCGTTGCAATCTCCCCTTTCTAACGATTGCCGGGTACTGTATTTACTTGGGCTTCGAACAGGTGCAAATTCGGCAACGACATCGTCGGCACCTATTGATTATAAGCAATTATTGAATTTGCTAAACGGCGACAGCAAAGACGAGCCTTACCAACGCGGTCGTCAAATCAATAGCTTGGTGAAGCAGCTTGAACAAGTGGGTTTGGTTGCCCTGCCCCTTGAACTTGATCTTGAACATACAATCAACGGGAAAACCCTGCTTCTTCCGCTTCTAAGCGAGCCGCAGTCAGACTTCGACCAACTACATGCCCGTCATAGCGCCATGACCCCTAACTGGACGCCCAACAAGGCGTTGTTTGAAGAAATGGCCTCGCTACTTGGTATTATCGATAAAACATTTGATGACAACGAAGTGGGTGAATTCATTGCTTATTGGTTGGGAAGGCCAAGTTCGGTGTTTAGCGAATTTCAATGGACACAAAAGTTTGCCAACAATATCAAGCGCAAGCGTCTCGCTTCAGGCTACGCCCCAACAAAGGTGGTGGGAACGCAACAAGTGAAAGTTGCAGCCGGCATAGAAGCAGATGATAATGCTAGAAAGCTGGTGGAAAAGTATGCCGCAACTAAGAAGAGTTAATTCGTTATGGATCGTATAACCGACAAAATTGCTAATTTAGCGAGAGCGCTCAACAAAGACGTCGATCCCAATCGTGAATACATCGACTATAAAACGCTGCGTAAGCAGTACGAGGCGAAAGCGAACGAAGAAGTATCACAACTACAGCAGCGTAGTAAAAAAGCCCGTGTAGAGGCTATTCATGGCCGTTCTGATCTGAATCCTAAATGGACCTTCGCCAACTTAGTTGAAGACAGTGACGATGTGATTGAAGCCGTTTCGATAGCTCAGTCTTTTATTGCTGCCCATGACGACCCTGCATGGCGTCAAAGCGGCTCGCATATGATGCTGTTTTACGGCGATTACGGTCGTGGTAAATCACATATTGCCGGTGCCATTGCCCATCAACTTATAGAGCAGTACGAAATTTCAGTGCTTTATCGTCAACTGTCTACACTGCTTGAAATGCGCAATTTCTCGTTTGATTTTGGGGCTTCGGACAACGCGGGGCAGCGCTTCAGGGAGATCAATCAGGAACTGCTAGACGTTGATCTGCTTATTCTTGATGAGGTGTGTGTAAACGAAAGCGTGTTAAAGAAAAATGCGCAGAGTTGGTTTGGTAACCTGCTTAGACAGCGCTTAGTAAACAAGAAAAACTGTATTTTGATCACCAATCACAATTTAGCCGAACTTGAAAATGCCCTTGGCCCCTATTGTTTTGAGTCGATAAAAGAATACGATACTTACAAGGTTAGGTTCCAAGGCCCAAGCCGCCGTGAAGGCTTAACCATTGAACAAGAAGACATGCAAGGCTCTGTTTCACAGCCACGCTATCAACCCAACCAGGTGCGTTAATAGCACCTGGTTTCCTATCTCTCTCAAAACGTTCCCCTTACTCTGCTAGGTCTTTTCCTTCATTAAACCTTATTGCATGTTCCTGTTATGCCAGGTAATAGCGAATAACTTAGCCTATTGATCACGCTTTTCACCAAAACAATACGGTTTCAATTCATAGATACACTCAACGATCTCCTGCAGTTAAACAAGTAACCATTCTTAAAGACCGACTTCTTCCTTGTAAAAGTGACTGTATTTTGGTCATTTCCTATGTTTTTCTCCTGAAAAATGGGCTGTTTTGAAAAAATAATCTTGTCGTTCATAAAAACGTGCACTTTTTTTGAAGGTGTTGATAAATGCGATCGGGCGATCTAATCACAGCTTTTGGAAAAGATCTCCTCCACAATATGATCACGCTATAACGCACGTATCTACACGATCTTTTGATCGCGATACATAAATAGCAAACATTTTATCCCCAGTTGGATCACATCTTGATCACCCCTGTGGATAGGATCCTACAAACCACTGTGCATAAGCTTTGATCGAAAAAAGAATAACTTTTCAAACGATTCGGGGTGTGGATAAAAAGGCCATTTATACACAAGTTTGAGGTAGGGTTATGGATCGGGGTTTCCCAATGTTATTGATCGCGTAACTTGATGATCTTTATGTGCTTTGATCGGTTACCCACAGATCTTGATGATCCTAATAAAAGTAAAAATAAACAGATCTAAAAGAGATCTTAAGATCTTATAATTCGATCACACCTTTTCAAAAACAGGTTTTGAGGAAAATTTAATCATTTTCTTTATCCAATAAGTCAGATAAAATACGCGCCCTTTTTTCAGCAGTCTCTGCGTGAGAAAAATTAGTTTTTAATCGGCTTATCGTAAGTTAATAGTGAGGTTTAACCATGTTTTATGCTGAAGCATTTGATGTCATCGTTGTAGGTGGTGGACATGCAGGTACAGAAGCGGCACTTGCAGCTGCTCGCATGGGTGCAAATACGCTGTTGCTCACTCACAATATTGAGACGATAGGCCAGATGTCGTGTAACCCTGCAATTGGTGGGATCGGTAAAGGCCATCTTGTAAAAGAGATCGATGCGTTAGGTGGTGCAATGGCACTGGCTATCGACAAAGGTGGTATTCAGTTTAGAACATTGAATTCTTCTAAAGGCCCAGCTGTTCGTGCAACGCGTGCGCAAGCGGACCGTACGCTTTACAAAAACGCTATTCGCGACATTGTTGAAAATCAAGAAAACCTAACCTTGTTCCAACAGAGCGTTGACGATCTGATTGTTGAAAACGATCAGGTATGCGGTGTTGTTACGCAAATGGGCTTGAAGTTTAAAGCCAAGTCAGTGGTACTGACAGTGGGTACTTTCCTTGGCGGAACCATTCACATTGGCCTTGAAAACTATCGCGGCGGTCGTGCCGGCGATCCACCGTCTATCGCACTTGCAGATAGACTACGTGCCCTTCCGTTTCGTGTTGACCGTTTAAAAACTGGGACACCAGCAAGACTTGATGCTCGCTCGTTAGATTTTTCTGTAATGCAGCCTCAACCTGGTGACAATCCTACGCCGGTATTTTCGTTCATGGGTGATAGAACCATGCACCCTACACAGATCCCGTGCTATATCACCCACACTAACGAAAAAACCCACGATATTATTCGCGGGGGATTAGATCGCTCACCCATGTTTACAGGGGTTATCGAAGGTATCGGACCGCGCTATTGCCCAAGTATCGAAGATAAGATCACCCGTTTTGCAGACAAGACATCACATCAAATTTTTGTTGAGCCAGAAGGTTTAAACAGCATTGAAGTTTATCCAAATGGTATTTCAACCAGTTTGCCATTTGACGTACAGATGAACCTTGTCCGCTCGATCAAAGGTTTTGAAAATGCGCACATTGTTCGCCCGGGTTATGCGATTGAATATGATTTCTTTGATCCACGCGATCTGAAACAAACACTGGAAACGAAGTTTATTCGAGGTTTGTTCTTTGCTGGCCAAATTAACGGTACCACTGGCTATGAAGAAGCGGGTGCGCAAGGGTTAGTAGCAGGCGCAAACGCAGCGCTACAAGTTCAAGAAAAAGACCCGATGATTTTACGCCGCGACCAAGCATACATGGGCGTACTTATCGACGACTTAGCCACCATGGGTACGAAAGAGCCGTACCGCATGTTCACTAGCCGTGCAGAATACAGACTTCTGCTTCGTGAAGACAATGCCGATAGCCGCTTAACCGCGATGGGCCGAGAGATTGGTCTTGTTGATGATGCGCGCTGGGCGAAATTTAACGACAAGATGGAAGCGGTAGAAAGTGAACTGCAGCGTCTACGCGGACAGTGGATCCACCCTGATCACGCGGCAACGCCAGAACTCAATACCATGCTGAAAAATCCGGTGAGTCGTGAACATTCTCTTGAAGAGCTGATCCGTCGACCTGAAATGACTTACGGTCAGTTAATGGAAATTGAAAGTGTTGGCCCAGGTCTTGAAGATCCGATTGCTGCAGAGCAAGTGGAAATTCAAATTAAGTACGCCGGCTACATTGCCCGTCAAATGGATGAAATCGCGAAAACGCAGCGACACGAAAACACCCTGTTGCCAGTTGATATGGACTTCAGCAAGATTTCTGGCCTATCGAACGAGGTTGTTGCTAAATTAACCGAAGCCAGACCGGAAACAATCGGTAAAGCATCGCGTATTTCGGGCATTACTCCTGCGGCCATTTCTTTGCTGCTGGTCTACCTTAAAAAACACGGGATGTTGCGCAAGCAAGAGAAAATTAGTGCGTAAAACACGCGCTTAACTCAACGCATTACTCGCAGCGCTTAGTTTTTCCTATTTATTCGCGTATTATGATAATCATAATCGCTTAAACAACGCGAAAACTAGAAAAACTCGGCGCTTTTCACACCGTCCCAATTCACCAATTTACGTTCGTTGTGCGGCTTTGATGAATTCAGGTGCATTTTTCAAGCGCACTTGTATCGAGCATGAAGAGCTGCA
>NZ_JAFLMX010000345.1:0-5369 GCF_017849675.1 Alteromonas sp. AO-Serp | reverse complement strand
ATACGGTACCACCTGACTCCATTCCGAACTCAGAAGTGAAACGTATTAGCGCCGATGGTAGTGTGGGGTTTCCCCATGTGAGAGTAGGACACTGCCAGGTCCCATTAAGAAGAACCCGCCTAACGGCGGGTTTTTTTGCTTTCCGCAGAAAGAAAAATAATGGGGTCAGAGTACATTAATTCCCACTCCCCCCTGCAAAACCTCAAATTGGGTCAGAGTACTTTATTACTTTAAACATCAGAACATAGTCATTCCCTTACCCCCAGTGCCGCTAAATCAGTGAAATGTACTCCGCCTCCATTTTTTTAGAGAAGTAACAATCTACTTTGACACCCAAAAAAAGTCGAGTTACCCTTCGGCCGTTTTCAGTGCTTAGGCAGTGCCAGAAAGCATTTCATAAATAGCTCACCACAAAAATAATAAAGGGGTCAGAGTACTTTTTAATAAAGGGGTCAGAGTACTTTTTGGCTCTCACTCTCGCTAAAAAAAAATGTACTCTGACCCCATTATTCGAGGGATCAATGCTGTGGACTTGTTTGAATGTATAGAAAAAGCGACAGGTTGAAAAATAATCGGTATGGTATAAAAACACTAAACAGCTAGGAAGTTTGTATGTCAGCCTTACCATTCAATAATAACCCAGCTTATTTGCGGGGTAATTTTCAACTTGAACCAGTGGCCGCTCTATTAAAGCTGCATGCAGAACTTGTTTGCTTTCTTCTAATAGCATTCTTCTTTGTTGGTAATGCATTTATTGAAAATAGTGAAAAAGAGCGGGTCTTGGCTAATCCTCAGAAAAATGACTTTTTCTATATTGATTATAGAGCTATAGATCCTTCATCGGATGCTCGATTTCGCTATGTCCCCCTGAAATTACTTAGTGTTGATGATGATACTCTTACTTTTAAAGTCGGAAACATTGCTCACACAACACCTGTCTCGCCGAGTCAACATGCGAAATTTGATAAAGCGTTATTACTGCGCAATTACTATCGTGTTGATAACCTTGTGCTTAGCAAAACAAAAGTAAATGACTTGGTTACTTCTGGTGCCATTTACGATGCTAGGCGGCCTCGAAATATTTATATTAACGGTTGGATGGTTTTGCACCTTAACGAGTTAGTACCAGATAACAGTTAGTAATAAAAAAGCCTTTATAAGCGATAGAGTCTAAGTAAAGTAGACTCCTTACGAGTGAGGCAACATGTACCTTGAAGTGTTTATTTTATTTACTATGAATACAATACTCAGCCAATAAAGTACTCTGACCCCATTACTAATGGGGTCAGAGTCAATCTACTCACTTCATTAATCTGACAACTCGTACCTTGAAGCGTTTATTTCATTTGCTAATGAATGCAATGCTCACTTAATAAAGTACTCTGACCCCATAACTAATACTATCCGCTTATGGATAATTGGTTTAAAACGCTTTACATTTTAGAAGTGTTAATAAAATGTTAAGTGCGCATGATGAAGTATTTAGTTTTAGCTGTTATTGCCGGTCTCGTTAATGTAGTGATGTCTTTTGTCACTTCACATCTACTAATCTCTACAGTTGCTACGTTTCTTACTATCCTTTTCGCGGCCTTTATTATTGAGAAGGTATTTCAAAACCAAAATATAGCCGCTAGTAAAATTGTTCTAACTGACGATTATAAGAACAATGCACACAGCAATGATGCAACGAAAGTTAGTCATGCCGCGAGTAACATTGCAATTGGTGGTGCTTCTATCTCTTTCTTTTTAGAACAGTTATCAAAAGCATTTAATGAGCAAGTCGCGAACATCGGCGAGATGAGCGGTAGACTCCAACAGTTAGAAGTCTCCTCAACTCAGTTAGATGAGCTTGCCAAGAATGCTGCATTTTCTATGAATGAATCTGACGAGAAAACGCAGTTCGGCAGTACGTCGTTAAAAGAAGTATTAAGCCAGCAACAGCAGCTGGTTAAAAACATAAATGCGTCATCTGAAGCGCTTACTACATTAAAAAGTAAGGCCGAGGGAATAAGTACAATAACAAACACCATTAACCAATTAGCCGATCAAACAAATATGCTAGCGCTTAATGCGGCTATTGAAGCTGCAAGAGCGGGAGATCAAGGACGTGGTTTCGCCGTCGTTGCTGATGAAGTACGCGAGCTTGCCAAGAAAACAACCGATGCCACCTCAGGAATTGAAAGTTTGCTGCAGGATATGAATACAAGTAGCCAGGCCGCAGTGGCTACTATGGAAACGGTGCTTAACTCTAGTGATAACATGAATGTGAAATTAAAGGAGAGCGAAGAAGCTATCTCACACTCCAGTATGCTCTCTACAAAAGCCCGGGAATCGATGGGCGCTATGCAAGCAATGGTAGAAAATAATGCAGAACATAGCGCAGGTATAAGTACCAATATACTTCAGTTGCACACGACGACAGAAAAACTAGAGCACGACCTCACTGATGTTTCTACTCAGGCGCTATCACTGAGTAGTCAAGCTGAAGATATTTTCAGGCTGCTGGAAAGCTTCGACGTTAATGATCGAAACAGCGAAGTTAGAGACATTGCAGTAAATTCAGCCAAAACTGTTGGAGAGCGTTTCGAGCAAGCGATTTCAGAAGGGAAAATATCGGAAGCAAAGCTGTTTAATTTTGACTATTCACCTATACCGAACACTAATCCTATAAAGCACACGACACCTTTTGATAAGTTCACCGACGACGTACTTCCCGCTATCCAAGAACCTTTATTAGAAACACATAGTTTCATTATTTATGCCGGCGCAGTTGACGTAAATGGTTACTTTCCTACCCACAACAAGAAGTTTAGTCAGCCCCTTACTGGTAATTACGATACGGATTTAGCAAATAACAGAACGAAACGGATATTCGATGACAAAACCGGAAGTCGTTGTGGCAGCAATACCTCTACTTTCTTGCTACAAACTTACAAACGAGATACAGGTGAGGTCATGCATGATCTATCTGCACCGATATATGTGAACGGTAAACATTGGGGAGGGTTTCGTATTGGTTATAAAGCCAAAGAGCAGTAAGGTCTCTGTATTTACGTATAAGCGCTAGCTTCCGTTTTCTCACTTTAACGAATGAAAGTGGTAATGCTCTAGCGCTTAGCAATATTGGCAACAATATTATTCCTTCTTTACGCTTTTATTTGCTGCTTCGTTACCCTACCATTAGCGAATTGTTCGCAGTTCGTAAAACTCTATGCCTTCACTACAACCATACAGCACATTTGGCCTCGCCGCTTCTTGTGATTCTATCAAGTCGTTTAGCGACGTTACTTCATTCCTGTCTATCTTCAAAACTTCTAAAAACAATAACAAAGCCATTTATATATTGGGCGGTGGAAGCAATTCAGTCTTCACTGACGACTTTGACGGTACAATTCTGGTTAACGAGATTAAGGGAATAAGCCATTTTGATACTGAAAGTCACCATTACTTACGTGTAGGTGCAGGTGAAAACTGGCATGACTTCGTCACTTTGTGTATGAAAGAGAAGTGGTATGGTTTCGAAAATCTCGCCTTAATACCTGGCTCAGTAGGCGCATGCCCAATTCAGAATATTGGTGCGTACGGACGAGAAGTGAATACGTTAATCGACAAAGTAGAGTGTGTATTTCTTGAAACCGGCGAGCAGGTATTGTTGGGCAACGAAGACTGTCAATTTGGCTATAGAGACAGTGTGTTCAAGCATGCACTAGCGAACAAAGTGCTAATCACTCATGTAAACTTTAAACTGCCCAAGCACTACGAACTCGAGACCAGCTATGGCGAACTAGCGGCACTCACTGAGCCTACACCAGAAAAGGTGTATAGTAAGGTAATAGAAATTAGGAAGAGCAAACTTCCCGATCCTGCCGAGCTAGGCAATGCTGGAAGTTTCTTTAAAAACCCAGTGGTTTCAAAAGCAGTGTTTCAAGCGATTGCACAAGACTATGATTCAGTGCCCCATTTTGTGGTGAGCGGAAGTGCTGATTTTCCAGCCACTGAAAAAGAACAAATAAAAATTCCTGCCGCGTGGCTTATCGACCAGGCAGGTTTTAAGGGCAAGACTTTGAATAAAGTACGATGCCACCCTACACAGCCATTGGTACTTACTAACTTAGGTGGTGCCACCGGAAACGATGTAATAACCATGGCAAAAGATATCATAGCAAGCGTACAGGGTAAGTTCGGCATACAGCTTGAGCCAGAAGTGCGCTTATTAGGAAGCAAAGGACTTATTTCGCTATGAGACAAGCATCAAAAGCTATAAGAAAACATATACTCGCTTTGTTGTCCGACGGCCAGTTTCACTCAGGGGAAACCATTGCACAGCAAGTGGGCCTTTCGCGCACAGCAGTTGCAGGGCATATTTCCCAACTCGCCGATTGGGGATTAGATGTATTTAAAGTAAAAGGTAAAGGCTACCGTTTAGAACGAGGGTTTCCATTGTTAAGCGCCGACAGCATTAAACGTCATTTAGGCAATACAAAACGAGCGGTTATTGATGTGGAATCAGTATTACCTTCCACCAATACGGAAATGAAGAAGCGTATTGCCAGCAAACGAGAAGATCTTGAAAACGGCGATGTCGTTTTTGCTGAAATTCAGACCGATGGACGCGGTAGACACGGCCGTTCATGGTTAGCGCCAGTTGGCGGAAGCTTAACTTTTTCTATGTACTGGTCTTTTCCCGACGGTTATCAAAGCATGGCGGGACTTTCTTTATTGGTAGGCTTGGCAGTTTGCGATGCACTTAAAGAATTTGGCGTAGAAGACGCCGAGCTTAAATGGCCGAATGACATTTATTTGCAAGGTAAAAAGCTTGCGGGCGTACTTATTGAAGTAGAAGGGCAAATAGGCGCTACGGCGCATAGTGTTATCGGCATAGGTTTGAATGTTTGCGTACCCGATAATCAGTACGATGTTGGTCAGCCTCATAGCGATCTTGCGTCATATTTGGGCACTATCCCAGATAGAAATGCTTTAGCGGCAGAAATTATAAAATCGCTATGGTCTTATTTACCGAAATTTACCCAACAGGGTTTCGGGCCATTTACTGCATATTGGGAAGCGCTCGACTTATACGCCGACAAACGCATTGTTTTACAAATGGGTGAGAAACGTTTTTCCGGAATTGACAGGGGAGTAGACGCCAGCGGCGCACTACTTGTTGAAACACAAGATGGTATTACGCGATTCCATGGCGGTGAAGTTAGCCTAAGAGGCAATTAACGTTTTATCTTATAGCTGAGCTACGAAAATTTTGGCCATTTTTATTATAAAAATACTTCGTAGCTCATCTTTGTGATTTTTAGATAGAATTCTTTCCGTTCGTTTTACGCATTACATTGCGACTGAAACCAAAAATATGAACA
>NZ_JAFLMX010000176.1:0-57410 GCF_017849675.1 Alteromonas sp. AO-Serp | reverse complement strand
GCGATTTGCCTAACATCAGCCATGACAAACGAAGTAAACGAGTTCTAAAAAGGCAACGGTATTGATCTTGAAATAGTGGTCAAAGGACTATCTTTTTTCATTGACAGCCCGGAGGCTCATATGTGTTATGCATTTACACCGCTCTAACCATGACGCAAGTGCTGTCTGATAGCAAGTGGATGCGGGTAAATCCGAATGAGCGGTATAGAGATGAATGCTCGTTCTTACATTGTAAGTAAAGGACTCCTATACCCAATTTTTGAGAATGATCTAATGCAAGCTGAATTAACTTTCTCCCGATACCTAAACGTCGATAACTTGGAATAACAAATAAACCACCTAACCAATGTTTATAGTCGTATTGCTTATTTTCATAGAGTTTCAGTTCAACAGCGCCAATGGCTTCGTTATTTTCTGTTGCCACAAAACAGAGAGGAACATCATTTTTTTGAGTTTGATTTGCTTTTCACGTCTTCAAAAACTGTATTGAACGGGACGTTGTAATTCTTAGCCCATTCATCGTAATACCACTGTGCAATGGACTTAGAATGATGGCTTTGCTCTGCTAAGAATGAAACTTCCACTTGTTTTTCCTTGATGCATAACTTTTAAATAAGGGGCGCAGACATGTGGGCTATAATGCGAAGCAGCCCACGTGTATGTGTCCCAGCGAACAAAGTGAGTGACTTAATTTTTTTGTTAGGTGGCATTGTTTCCTCGAAGATACACGCCAATGTGGTCGCCCGAATAGTTATGGTTTTTAAAGTTACCACGTTTAACAATTGGGATGGAGCCTAAAGTGTTGGTTATCTGTTGTTGAATTTCTGGGGTACTGAACCTTGAATTTTTTGGAACAACTATGAGTGGCGTGAATAAAAAGTGAGAGAAGTCTTGATTGCCACTTACTACGGTATATCCACTTTTTTCTAATTTGGTTCTTAAGTTAGTTAGCTTTGCTTCACTAACTCCGTTTGAATGGAGGTGAATAGTAGGTTTGGCTACTGATGTGCACCCAACAATTACAATGATAAAAAATGACAGTAGTATCGTTTTCATCCCTGACACCTAACACCCACATAAGGGGCAGTAACACGTGGGCTAAAATCCGAGCGAAGCGACAGAGCCCACGTGTTACTGTCCCAGCGAAGCGGCTTAATGTGTTTGTTATGTGCGCAGTTTGATAAAAGCCAAGTATTTTTGGCGGTGTAAGATGACGTATATAAACAAAGTTAATGTGATGCCAAGAATAAACCAATACCAATTTGCAAACAGCGCAAAAGGAAGAAAACCGCATGCAAATGCAAAAGCTAGTTTATGGAGCCATGGCCATTGAACATATGTGACTTGAAATAAATGAGGCTTGTTGATGTAGAGAGCCGTTAGTCCGACAATAAATATTGAGAAGGTTATATACCCAATAATTAACCAATCCATGTTCTGTTCCCTATTACTATTGTTCTGCTTTTGAACAATAGCACATTGTTCGCTGAAAAGTGTAGAAGCACATAACACCTAAATATGGGGCACAAACAGGCAGGCTACAATGGCGAAGCCGCCTGCATGTTTGTGTCCCAGCCCGCCTGCGGGCGACATGATTTTTTTGTTATGTTACTCAACGTTAAGACATCCCTGAACTATTTTGTTCGCCAATTAACCATTTGAAAAGCGCACTCTAGTGAGTTAAATGATAAAGGCTAAACGAAAAAGCCCAAACTAAAAATGCAATTCCTAAAAGGGCCAAAACACCTTTAGATCTTCCAAGAGAGACACTAACTCCACATACGGGGCATTTGTAATGGGAATAATTACCCGGAACTTTGACTTCCGTTGGGTGTATAGAGCAACCACACTTTTTACATCTGAAACTCAATTGATGTTCCTTGCAACATAACGCTAAGCTAAGGGGCGATTGCACGTGGGGCATAATAACGAAGTTGCCCCGCGTGTAAGCGTCCCAGTGACCGAAGGGAACGACTTTAGCGCTTTGTTAGAAGCGGAGCCTGTTCCGTTGGCCTATTTAAAAACTATTGAAGCCAGCATACGATTGATTGTTTAAGCAAACAAGTGAAACGACAGCGCGGTGATGTTTTTGATTTAGCTGAGGCAAGCCGCCATTTGAACTAACAAACGCATTGGCGCTTGCTGGCGGTGAATAAGAACTTGGCGATAAAGCGCCTAATGCGCAACCGTTGAAGTTAAAGCGGCGACATTAAAACTATCAAAAGCCAGAGCGATGCTAGTGAAGAAAGGTAAGGGTAGTTGCATTGGGATTTTTATACAGCCAAACGAAGTTTAGGTTGACGCCTTCTAACACCCCACTAAGGGGCGATAACATATGGGCTAAAATTAGGAACGAAGTGACGCAGCCCATATGTTAGCGTCCCAGCGAGCGGCAGCGAGTGCCATAATTTGTTTGTTAGGTGCGCTCATAAACATACCTAAGTTCGCTGCTAAATAAAGGCTTGTAAACTGTAACTTTGATTTCTTGGTCTAACTGACAATAGCTTTCACACCTCACCATAATGAACGTTCCGTCCAGAATTTTCACCTTAGCTAGATCTACTTTACGAACATTTTGGTTGCCACCTCCAAGTGGACGTTGAGAAATAGAGTATACCTTTCCTTCTAGAGTGCCTTTTTCGATTCCTGTGACTACTGCAAATTGAAATAGAACAGCCAGAAGAATAAGTATTAGAGCTGGAATTCCTAAAATGAAAATTGGTTTATTAGTGAGTAAATGTGTAGGTTTTTCCATAAGCACATAACAATTTAATGTACAGAAAAAATCCTTTATGCAAGGTGGAAACTATCCGTATATCACTTATGAGCGTTTTGAAATTATTACCCTAAAACAACCCATTAAACAAAAAATAAACGCTTTTAAGCATAAAAGCCGGAAAACATCCTTTTTATTTTCTTCATATGTAAAAAGCTACGTTGCTGGCCATAAAAACAGCGTTTATCTACACGTTATAAATAGGCATCTGGATGAATTTTATTAACCTTCCATTCACCGTCTTCTTTAATCAAGTCTAGGCTACGCAAGTCTTCAATTTTGTCGTCGTTGTATGTTCCACTTAAAAATACGGTGATTGTCGATTTTTCTGCGAACTCGTTGCGGCCAACTCGGCCTGCACTTTGAGGCGTGATGGTGACGGTGTCATATTTAAGGTTTAAGAGGTGGCGCTGAACGTTACTGTTAGTGTGGTATCTCGTTAATATACGAGACAGCTTTTTGCTTGATAGTCGAATTGCTGTATCAAGGTTGTCATCTTCATAAACACTTTTGAGAAACGCTACGGTGGTGTACTCAGGGGTACTTTCATCAAGCATGCCGTACCGCCCGATGCCTTCTTCCTTTTTACCGCAAGCGGATAAAATCAACACTGTAAAAAGCCCGAAAAGGGCGTACCACATACGCGTTTTCATTTGGATTACCTTAATGTAAAGAGGTCCGTTTCTTATTGATAGTTTTATATCTCAACGAAGTCAATGTGCTCGCCGCTTCGCTAATCTATGCTTTGATTATTCACAATATTGCGCACAAAAGCAAAGTAATAGAGCGTAAAACTCAGGTGTTTGTGTCCATAAAACTTCAGGAGAAATAGAAAAGAGTAGGCATAAAAAAAACGAGGCACTAGGCCTCGTTTTTAAATAATTGAAACATTTTGGTGGTTATTGAACTTCTTCTTGTTCGTCGAACGCACCAGCAAACAAAGGGCTACTTAGGTAACGTTCTGTGCCGCTTGCTAGAAGCACTACAACCACTTTGTCTTTGTTTTCTGGGCGTTCAGCAAAACGCTTAGCGGCAACAACGGCTGCACCAGAAGAAATACCTGCAAGAATACCCTCGTCGGTCATTAGCTTGCGCGCCATGTCCATACATTCTTCGTTGGTAACTTGCTCAACTTCGTCAATTAGGTCTAGGTCTAGGTTACCTGGAATAAAACCTGCGCCAATACCTTGAATTTTGTGTGGACCAGGGGTTAATTCTTCGCCCGCAAGCGCTTGGGTAATTACTGGAGAGTCTGTTGGCTCAACGGCAATAGAAGTAATTGCTTTACCTTTCGTATTTTTAAGGTAGCGACTTACACCCGTGATTGTACCACCCGTACCTACACCAGCTACGAATGCATCTACTTTACCGTCTGTATCTTCCCAAATTTCAGGGCCAGTGGTTTTTTCGTGAATAGCTGGGTTAGCCGGATTGTCGAACTGCTGAAGCAATACGCATTTGTCTGGATCTGATGCCACAATTTCTTGTGCAGCGGCAACCGCACCTTTCATGCCCTTAGGCGCTTCAGTAAGAACAAGGTTTGCGCCCAAAGCTTTTAGAAGTTTGCGACGCTCAAGGCTCATGCTACTAGGCATGGTTAGCGTTAGCTTATAACCGCGAGACGCTGCAACAAACGCCAAAGCAATACCTGTGTTACCACTGGTCGGCTCTACAATTTCTTTACCTTCGGTAAGGACACCGCGCTTTTCAGCATCCCAAATCATGTTTGCGCCAATACGGCACTTAACGCTGAAGCTTGGGTTACGCGATTCAATTTTTGCGTATACATTACCTGATGTTACGCGATTTAGCTTAACTAGTGGCGTGCGGCCAATAGATAGGGAATTGTCGTCAAATACGTTCATTATAAATCCTTACCTCGTTCCTTATTTTATAGGAAACCCCGTCTGTCGTGATCTGTACGACCTTTTTAATAGTTAATAATTCAACGCGTGTGATAGTTAATAATTCACAGCCTGAATTAGGGGATTTCGTCATACCCCTATATCATTGGTCCCAATCAGTAAAATGCAAAGTGCTTTTTAGCTATATGTTATATCTATGGGCAATCATGAGAAGGCCTTGATATTATAGTTAAAATTGCAAAGACGAAAAATTATACGGAGTACAACAATAATGGCTTTTAGTGGCACGTCTAATTATATCGCAACCAAAGACTTACAGCTGGCGGTTAACGCAGCTATTACGCTAGAGCGTCCGCTTTTAATTAAAGGCGAGCCGGGCACAGGTAAAACCATGCTTGCTGAAGAATTGGCCGAGAGTTTAGGCACCGAACTAATTCAGTGGCACATTAAATCAACCACTAAAGCACAGCAAGGTTTGTACGAATACGACGCAGTGTCACGTCTTCGCGACTCTCAACTTGGTGATGATCGCGTTCACGATATCAGCAACTACATCGTAAAAGGTAAATTATGGGAAGCCTTTAGCGCAGAAAAGCGCCCGGTACTATTAATTGATGAAATTGATAAAGCTGACATTGAGTTTCCCAACGACTTGCTGCTAGAGCTCGATAAGATGGAGTTCTTCGTTTATGAAACACAAGAACGTGTAGTCGCGAAGCAGCGTCCGATTGTTATTATTACATCGAACAACGAAAAAGAGCTGCCAGATGCTTTCTTGCGCCGTTGTTTCTTCCACTACATTCAGTTCCCGAATCCAGAGGAAATGCAAGAAATCGTTAACGTACATTTCCCAGATTTAAAGAAAAAGCTGCTTGATGAAGCGTTAAAGGCTTTCTTTGAAATTCGAGATGTACCAGGGCTTAAGAAAAAGCCTTCTACCTCTGAACTTATCGACTGGCTTAAGCTCTTGGTTGCCGAAGATATTCCACCAGAAGCGCTTCACTCAAAAGACGGAAAAGCTGCTATTCCACCACTTTACGGGGCACTGCTTAAAAACGAACAAGACATACATTTGTTTGAAAAACTGGTCTTTATGGCGCGTCGCTAATGCTTATTCAGTTTTTTTATACACTGCGAAAATATCAGGTTAAAACCACGCTGCGCGAGTTGCTGGATTTGCTTAGTGCGCTTGAAAAGCACGTGGTGTATGCCGATATCGAAGCGTTCTACAGTTTGTCGCGTACCATAATGGTGAAGGACGAAACTCAGTACGATAAGTTCGACAGGGCGTTTGCTGAATATTTTGAAGGTGTCGAATCTGTCGATCTATTCGGTAAAGATATCCCTGAAGAATGGCTGCGTAAGGAAATTGAAAAAAATTTAAGCCCTGAAGAGCGTGAGGCGCTGCGTAAAGCCGGTGGCCTTGAAGAACTGATGGAAACGTTGAAAAAGCGCTTAGAAGAACAAGAAAAGCGTCACCAAGGTGGAAATAAATGGGTGGGCACCGGCGGAACATCGCCCTTTGGCGCTTATGGTGACAACCCGGAAGGCGTGAGAATAGGGCAAAAGGGAAACAGAAAGTATTCGGCAGTAAAAGTATGGGATAAACGCGAGTTTAAAAACCTAAGCTCTGATGTAGAACTGGGTACGCGTAACATAAAAGTGGCTCTTAGGAAGCTACGCAAGTTTGCTCGCACCGGCGCAAGTGAGCAGCTAGATGTGCCAACAACCATAGGTGAGACAGCTAAAAAAGGCGGTTTACTCGATATACACATGGCACCAGAGCGTCACAATGCGGTAAAAGTGTTGATGTTTTTTGATGTGGGAGGCTCTATGGACCCACACGTAAAAAGTACTCAAGAGCTTTTCTCTGCGGTGCAAAGCGAGTTTAAATACTTAGAGTACTTTTATTTCCACAACTGCGTGTATGAGGAGGTGTGGAAAGATAACCTTCGTCGCAATAAAGAACGCATTCCTATTTGGGATATCATTCATCGCTACGCAAAAGACTACAAGGTTATTTTCGTAGGTGACGCTACCATGGGACCGTATGAAATAACGTATCCAGGTGGCAGTGTAGAGCATTGGAATGAAGAGCCGGGCAGTGTGTGGATGCAGCGCTTATTGAACCACTTTAACAACGCTGTGTGGCTTAATCCGCAAGCTGAGAATTACTGGCCGTATTATTCGTCTATCAAAATTATTCGTGAAATAATGGAAGACAGAATGTATGGGCTAACGCTTGAAGGGTTAACGGCTGCTATTAAAGGGCTTAGCAGAAGCCGCTAAGCCCTTTGACGTGTAACGTTTTATTTCTTTGATATAACGGATGTTGAATTGAAGTCGGAAAACTATGCCGTAGCTCTTGTGGTGTTGGCGGGCGGAAAGAGCGCTCGCTACAAGGGTAATAAGCTTTTATCGGAACACCCAATTTCTGCGCTTTCTCTTGTACAACACAGTGTGGGGGAGGTAGTTAGTGCGCGCAATGACTTAGCGTTAACCAGTGAATTACCCATTACCGTTGTTACGGGTAAATGGCATGATTCCGTAAATACGCAGCTAAAGCACTCTCTATGTAAGGTTTCTGAACTACCCATCAGTATCGTTCGCAACGCTAATTGGGATGAAGGCCTTGCATCAAGTATTCGCACTGGACTCACGCACCTTTTAAGCCTTTCATCACTGTCGAAATCAGTATCCCCGACAGCAAAGGGCTTGTGTACAAGACCTACTCATGTGCTATTCACGTTGGCCGATTTGCCGAGTCTTGATGCACAAGACTTCGTTCGCCTTATCAACACTTCTTATGCGAACCCTAATCACATAGTATGCAGTGAATGGCAAAAGCAGGGAGAGAACAATAGTCGATTAACCGTACCTGCTATCTTTCCTGAAGCGGTATTTAGTGAACTGCTAGCGCTAAGTGGCGATATGGGGGCTAAGCCGGTTATTAAGAAGTATGCGAAATTAGGTAGGGTAACGGCTGTGTCTATACCTAACGCACAATTTGATATAGACACGCCACAAGACTGGGACAAACTAAAAAGCAGGGGGTAACTGCTTTGGTTCAATTGAACGGTTTAAACGTTCAGCGTGCTTATGCGGATTGGTATTATGCATTCGCGATACGATGCACAGCACTGGGCCTTTGGATGTAAAGAAGGCGTGCACCTAGCATAACAGCTGCAGCACTCAATCCTACAATGAAGCCAATCCAAAACCCTGCTGCGGCCATTGGTTCTGCCGTTATCCAGTTTGTTCTACCTAAAATAACGCCTGTAGGTAGACCTATTAACCAGTAGGACACAAAGGTAATAATAAACATCGCTGTTGTGTCTTTATAGCCGCGTAATGCATTAGCCGAAATCACCTGAACCGCATCAGACAATTGGAATAACGCCGCATAAATCAATAACGCATTTGCCAAGGTATATACGGCTTCGTCGCTGGTGTACAGGCCAATAATGAACCCCTTTGCTAGCAGAGTGAAGCTAGCCGTACACGCAGCGGTGAAAAAACCGATCAGAATAGCGGTTCGAGCTGCAATTTTTGCCTGTCGTGGGTTATTTTGCCCTATGCGATAGCCAATGCGAATTGCTGCTGCCATACCAATACTCATAGGAAACATGAACATTAGGGCCGAGAAGTTCAGTGCGACTTGGTGGGCCGCTACCGTTGTGGCACCAAAAGGGGCTAATAACAATGCAACCAGTGAAAACAGCGTCACTTCGAACAGGATAGTCATAGCAATGGGCAAACCCATTTTGAAGGTACGATTTATGGTTACCATGTTAGGTTTATACAACTGTCCAAACAAATTGTACTTTTGCAGGGCAGGGGCAAAACGAACATAGATAACGGTTGCTATAAGCATAGTGTAAATCACAATGGCCGTTGCAATACCACAACCCGCACCGCCCATAGCTGGTAATGGGCCTACACCATAGATAAACAGGTAGTTCCCTACAATGTTCGCCATCAGCCCGATAACCGTAATAATCATAGTGGGTTTGGTTTTACCCAAGCCTTCACAATAGTTTCTAAGCCATTGGTAAAGTGCAAATCCAGGCATAGCGAACAGCACATAAAGTACGTAGTCTACGGTAATGCTAAATAGCTCGGGCGCCATAGGGAACAGCGCGACTATGCTTTCAGTAAATGGAATTAAGCCTGCTACCGCTAATCCCACAAAGAAAACCAGATAACCAGCTTGCTGACTTGCGTCGGCAATACCACTTAAATTTTTGTTTCCCTGCAACCGTGAAATAATTGGGGGAAGTGCCAGCGCTATACCCTGTATAAAGCAAAGCAGTGGCACGGTGATGCTAAATCCTAGTGCTACCGCTGCCATGTCGGTTGCACTGTAACGCCCAGCCATAATAGTATCGCTAACGCCCATTAGCATTTGAGTAATCTGCGCAACCAACAATGGCCATGCTAGTTTTAAAATGTCTCTTCCTTCTAAAAGAAAGCGTTTCTTATTCACGGTAATGTGTCTCTATATGGGTCGCCTAGGGCGATAAAAATGCAGAAAATAAAAACGAGCTTAAAAGCCTTAACGAAGCAGCGTTTCAACAACGAACTTGTTAAAAATGTAGCGGTATAACCGGAACCGTATCGCCAACTTTTAACTCACTTATATCTTCATGTACTACCATTAGGCAGTTAGCAGAAGTGATTGAAGTCATAACGCCAGAGCTTTGTGACCTAAATGGTGTGACTTCCCATTCACCTTGATTATTTCTTACCATGGTTGCACGCTGAAAGTCTCGGCGGCCTGCACGTCGCTTAAGAGGTGTCGTAATGCTAGCGTTAACAAAGAACGGCTCGTGCGGTTGTACTTGTCCTTGCATTTTTTTGATAACAGGCACAACCAATAATTTTGCGGTAACAAATGAAGACACAGGATTGCCCGGCAAACCGCAAAACAACGTGTTGTTTATTTTACCCAGAGCAAAGGGTTTACCCGGTTTAACTGCGACTTTCCAAAAGTCGATAGTGCCCAATTCAGCGATGATATCTTTTACATAGTCGGCATCGCCCACAGATACACCACCGCTACTTACCATTACATCTACACGCTCGCTCGCCTCAATGAAGAGTTTACGCAAAGAAGCTTCGTCGTCTTCTACAATGCCGAAATCAACAAGCTCTACGTTTTCATTGCTTAAAATGCTGCTTACACCAACGCGATTAGACTCGAAAATTTGTGTCGATTTACAGGGTTCGCCAGGTGCAGCAAGTTCAGAACCAGTCGCGACTACACCAACGCGAAGTTTTCTGAATACTGCCACCTTGCTGTTTCCTTGGGAGGACAGCAGCATAAGGTGTTCGGCGTGAAGGCGCGTGCCCTTGCTTATTAGTGTATCGCCACTGGCGATATCATTGGCCTTTTTACGTATATTTTCTTGCGCCGATGGAATTTTATTGATCAAAACCGCGCCATCATGACTTTCGGTATTCTCTACCATTACAACGGCGTTAGCATTGGCAGGCACCGGGGCCCCCGTCATTATTTTAAATGCTTTGCCTTTTTCAAGCGGCTCATCAGCACTCATGCCAGCTGTAATTACACCCTGTACTTCGAGTTTACCACTGTGTTTAAGATCTTCTGCATTTACGGCATAGCCATCCATTGCTGAATTATCCCATGGCGGGACATCAACGTGGGCAGTTACATCTTGGGCCAAGATGCGGTTGTTGGCGTCAAAAATGCTCACTTGCTCAACGTCGTTTATCGCTTTTGCAGCGTCTAATGCTTTAGTGAGGGCTTCTTCTAGTGAAAGCCATTTAGATGACATACCAACAACTCCATGAAATGATTTAACACGCGGATATTACAGAAAAACAGGCCTTATACCAAAGGTTAAAGCGTGAAATAAAAGAAAGTATGCGTAAACGACGCAATTGAAGTTTCATCAACGGCTATGTCAGATGAATTAAGAAGCGAACGTTAATATCTCTTCAAAGTCGTCGAAAACCCAGTTAGGTTTATATTTTGCGATGTTCTCACCATAGTTATACCCGTAGGTAAGCCCTATACTTTTTATGTTCGCGGCTTTTGCGGCAACAATGTCATTTTTAGAATCTCCAACCATTACACACTGTGAGGGCGAAACACCAAGCTTTTCACAGGCGTGCAGAAGGGGAAGGGAAGAAGGCTTTTTTTCCGGTAAACTATCACCGCCAATGGTAAGCGAAAACAACGAGAATATTGAGAACGATGAAAGGATAGGCTCAATAAATTCCGAAGGTTTATTAGTGATTAATGCTAGCGTGAACCCTTGTTCTTTTAGCGCGTGAAGTGTTGAGAACACGCCGTCGTACAGCACTGTACTTTTAGTTTCTAGCGTTCGGTAATAGAACAGAAATTTTTCTAAAGCGGCATCAATCTCGTTTGATGTGTAATGGTGTCTGATCTCTGCGTTGCCGCTCAATCCGCGTTCCACCAGAACACGAGCACCATTTCCAACCCAGTGTCTAATTGTCTGCTCGTTATAAGTTGGTAATTGGTAGTCGTTTAATGTTTGGTTTAACGCTGTTGCCAAATCAGGAACAGAGTTTACCAAGGTTCCGTCTAAATCGAAAAAAAAGGTATTAATTTCTTGCATTACAAACTTTTGATTTGCTAACTCGTGTGACAAGCATACCACCGCAGTATCCTTACCGCGGTAGATTTATTGGTCGACTGGCGTTATAAGCTCAAAGATTCATTCAAAATCTTGGTTGCTGATCCAAAGCACTTGATAAGGCTTCATTTGTAAGAAACCACTAGAAAGGGCTATCTCGTCACGGGTGATGAGATCAATCCAATTATCTGTGCCAATAAGATTTATGTCAGACAGCAAAATTGTTTGTTCTTCGTCTGAAATATTACTAATACAGAAAATACTTTGCTTTCTATCGAGACTTTGTCGCCAGTAGCCAAATAATTGGTTACCAAGCTGCAAAGTAAACTGCGTTGCATTGGGGTGAAATGCAGGCTGCGCTTTACGTATACGTATAAGCTGCGAGATTCGAGTGAGTACTTTGTGATGCTGTGAAAAGGGCGAGTCTAACAGAGCCTCTAACTCGTTAAAGTCCCAACGTTTTCTGTTGATTGAACGATTTTGTCCTGTATTAGCGACTTTTTCGTAATCGTTGGATGTGCCGAGTAAACTGTGAATGTAAATTCCTGGTATACCTTCCATACCTAACATTATGGCGTGAGCACAAATAAATCGGTCCACTTGATACTTATCAGGGCCCTTGGTGGTTCCTTGCAGCGCGTCGAACAGGGTGATGTTTATCTCGTAAGGCTTTTGCTGACCGTGATCAGAAGCGCGCCACGACACCTTGCCGCCAAAGTGCTGCATTGTATGCACAAGCTCTGAAATTTCTTCATCTGACAGTAGGCCTTCCGCCGGACGCAAGCCAATACCATCGTGCGAAGCGATAAAGTTAAAGTAGGCTGTGCCGTTTTGCGCCGGTGGCATACTCATCATCCAGCTTTTCAAATACGTACAATCACCCGTTACTAATGTATTTACAAGTAACGGCGGAAGCGAAAAGTTGTAGATAGCATGGGCTTCGTTAGCATTACCAAAGTACGTTAGGTTTTCCCTGTTGGGAATATTGGTTTCGGTAATGATTATGATGGAAGGATCCACATGTTCAATCAGCGTTCGGATCAAACGTATGACTTCGTGGGTTTGGAATAGATTAATGCAGTTTGTACCTACAATTTTCCAAAGAAATGCCACTGCGTCTAAGCGAAAGATTTTAGCGCCTTTATCAATATACAGCTTGATGATATCGATAAACGCTAACAACACCTTGGGGTTTCTAAAGTCAAAGTCAACTTGGTCGTGACTAAACGTGCACCATACATGCTTTGTACCGTTGGCGGTTTCCGTCTCTCGCAGCAAAGGCGACACACGAGGGCGAGTTACCATGGAGAGGTCATCGGATGGATCTGCTGTGAAGAAAAAGTCAGATCCTGGTCCTTCACCCTTCACAAAGTTATCAAACCACACGCTTCTTGCAGAGCAGTGATTGATAACTAGGTCGGTCATCAAGCCATAATCCTCAGCAATGACTTCAATATCGTCCCATGACCCTAGTGCTTCATTCACCGTAGAGTAGTCGATAACCGAAAACCCATCGTCTGAGCTGTACGGAAAGAAGGGCAGGATGTGAACATTATTAACGGTGTTCTTGCAGTAGCGGTGCAAAAACTTATTTAACGTAACCAGCGGACGCTCCCCTTCGTCAATGACACTATCACCGTAGGTAATCATGATAATGTCATCTTCATCCCAATAATTGTGATGAGACTGAGGTGAAGCAATATCCGTTTGCTGCTGAATGCCTATAGTGTTCATTAACTCAGTCGCTAGCGTCTCATACGAGACGTCCAGCGATACATCGGCATAAATGCTTTCTAAATGGTGTTTTACTTTGTCATGGAGATGGTCCCATGCCATATTACTTACTCCATATATTCTGCAGTATCGGCTTCAACCGCTTCTAATAGTCGTTCTAAAATATCGGGTACCGCGCTGGTCACGCGGTTCCAGCTTGGTATAAACGGCGTTTCCATAGGGTTTTCTAAAAAGTTTTGCCCCGCTTTCATAATGTTACTGGCAAACATTTCTACTGCTTTCTCTTCGCTGTGAATGTCTAAGTTCAAGCCATTCATTACGGCGTCATTGTGGTAGGTTTCTATAAAGTCTAGTGCAATACGGAAATAGGTGGCTTTAATTGAACGGAACATTTCGTTGCTAAACGTATAGCCTTGCGTGGCAAGTTTTCTGAAAATGGCTTTGGTAATGTCGATAGACATTTTAGATAAACCACCTTGGTCGTTATTAAGCGATAAATCCTGATGTTTATGGTCGTAAATATCACATATATCTGCCTGACACAGGCGGTTGTGCGAATAGTTGCGGTGCATTTCAGACAGCACACCAATTTCTAAGCCCCAGTCACTTGGAATGCGAATATCGTTTAGTACGTCGCGTCTAAACGAAAACTCACCCGCTAATGGATAGCGGAAGCTGTCCATAAACTCCAAGTATTCGTTGTCACCCATTATGCGTTTTAATGCACGAAGTAATGGCGTAACAAGAAGTCGAGAAACACGGCCATTAATTTTGCCGTTAGCCACACGCGCATAGTAACCCTTACAAAACTCGTAGTTAAACATTGGGTTGGCTACAGGGTAGATAAGCTTTGCGAGCAAATCTTTGTTATAGGTAACAATATCGCAATCGTGTAGTGCAACAGATTCTGCTCGATTCGATGCTAGTACGTAGCCCATGCAGTACCAAACGTTTCGGCCTTTACCTAACTCCTTTGGCGCCAAGCCTTGAGCCTGAAGCTCTTCATCAAGTGCTTTAAGGCGAGGACCGTCGTTCCATAGCACTCTGTGATGCTGAGGAAGTTTGCCGAAGAATTTTAGTGCGTGTTTGTACTGCTCTTCATTGGCTCGGTCCAGACCGATGACAATTTCTGATAAGTAGGGCACGTCTGTTAATTCGTTGACGATATGTGGAAGTGCGTCGCCTTCTAATTCAGAAAAGAGCGACGGTAAAATAAGTGCCATAGGGCGCTTCTGTGAAAACTGTAGAAGCTCTGCTTCAAGCTCTTCGGTAGGACGACGAGCTAAGTTATGTAACGTAGTAACCACACCATTTTGATAAAAATCAGCCATGTGTCCTCCTGATCATAGGGATAGCAATTGAGTAAGCATTTCGTTCCAGCCTTCAGGGCCGGTTAGGGTGCTGGTATAGACCTCTTCTTTTTTTACAGCAGGTGGAGGATTTACCGGTGATAAAATGCAAATGGGGACGTGCGCTGCTTCAAGCATTGCAACGTCGTTCTTACCATCGCCAAGGGCAATAGTGTTAACTTTGGTGGTATGTTGCTTTTGATATTCATTGGCCAGCCACTTGAGAGCCTGGCCTTTATCGCAATTACCTGAAATATGAATGAAGCGGCCGCCTTCTAGAGGGAAAGCACCGCGATCTTTTACTACCTTTAAAAAGCGTTGTTTTTCTTCGTCAGTGCCAAGCCACAAAACCGGCTCGCCAAACTGGCGTTTGGCAGCAAGTGACGCTGACCTTTCGTCAAGCCCAGTACATTCCTGAATTTCTTGAATCGACATTTTTGAGAATTGTTTATACTTGCCGTCAAATTCGCTACCTATTTTTTCAAGTAGCTTAATCCAGTAATTTTTGTTTGAGATAAACGCCTTACACCAGTAGCCATCTATCCAAACCGTACCGCTGGGTTTTTGTTTGAAAAAGCCATGAGGGATGAAAATAGCGGCGCCATTTTCAATAATAAAAGGCCCGTCTAAACCAATACTCTCGCGCAGCGGTTGTAATTCAGCAAAGGTTTTGCTGGTAGTGGGAATAACGGGAATGTCCTTTTTTTCTAATGCCGTTAAAGCCGGTTTCGCCGCCTCGAAAGAGTAGGTATGGTGGTCTAACAGCGTGCCGTCCATATCGGTGAAAACAAGCGTTTTCGTCATCGTTTTACGTCCTGTTTAGTTATCGTTCTTGTTTCATCTAGATAAAACACGGTGTCGCACTTTTCAGGCAAGTGACTTAATGCGTGTTCAGTGATGCGTTGGTAGTGTTGCACAAAGTTTGCCACTTCTTCATCAGACATCACTCCATCGCTATCTTTTAACGCTTTTTGGGCGAGTTTATGTTCTTGTTCTAACCGCCATTGATACACACAGTCGAAACTCGGTGCTTTCAGCATAATGCGGTAGTCTATTTTGTCGAACAACGTCTGATAATCGCCTGCTAGTTCAGTGTTTACAAAAGAGCGCCAAATGCCCAATGGGTCCTCTACTTCTTCAAGGTGGTTTACTGGCCGTTTAAGTTCGCTAGATGTTTGCGCAATAGCGCCCACACACCATCCTTCAAGTATGATGAAATCGGGTGAAGATTCGATTACAGGCCACTGTTCTTTGGGGAACGGGTTATCTGTAGCTTTGTTAAAGCGGGGCAGCGATGTACGCGTGCCTTTTTCTAAACTGCGAAACGTATTTAACGCTAGAGGAATGTCATGAGTACCCGGTACACCACGAGTTGCTAGAAGCGGGTGAACTTTTATTGCTAGCGCATTTCGCTGCGACTGGTCGTAGTAAAAATCGTCAATTGAGAGTGATACCACTTTTTTGTTGTGGACCGAGGTAAGGAAGGACTCGATAAAACTGGTCAGAGTTGATTTACCTGAACCCTGACTGCCATTTATGCCCACGATAAATGGTTGTGTTGCACCGTCTTGGTGCTTAAGCAGTTGCTCACATAATGGGGTGAACCATTTTTGTGCAGTTTCTGCATAGGTACTTGGCAATTGATGCGTCGTTAGAAAGCCATGTATATCCATGTTGTCACCTTAATCAATGCAGAATTCGCACGTTCTTCTTGATTAAGATAACAACATTTGTGCCAATAGGGTAACAGAGGCGTGGTCTTACGACTTACTTCTTGTTAGCGACAATAACGGCCCTTTGTGGTGCAGGGTAACCTTCGATAGTGCGAGTAATATCTTCCGGATCGAGAAAATCTTTCAAAGATTGCGTTTCCATCCAAGGCGTTGCGCGCTGCTCATCTAGGGTGGTGTGGTTGATATCTACAACGCGAATATTTTCAAAGCCTAAGCGGCCTAACCAAACAGATAGGGCTGCAGTGCTCGGTAAGAACCACACATTTCGCATTTGTGCATAGCGTTCACCCGCCATCAATACTGTGTTTTCATCACCATCCACAACAAGGGTTTCAAGAACCAGTTCGCCACCTTTTCTTAGCTGGTCTTTAAGTTGCTGCAGAAACGCCATTGGGTCTTTACGGTGGTAAAGTACACCCATAGAAAACACAGTGTCGAAAGCTCTCAATGGCTGCATGTCTTCAATGCCCATCGGTAGAAAATGGATATTCTCGGAAGGCGCACTACTTTTACTAATAAATTGTTTAATGGCGTGAAACTGAATAAGAAACAGTTGGGTAGGATCTATACCTATTACGTTATTGGCACCTTCACCCAGCATGCGCCACATGTGATAACCACTACCACAACCTACGTCTAAAACGTTTCGGTCTTTCAGCGAACTAATATGAGGTGCTACGCGGTCCCATTTCCAGTCCGAACGCCACTCTGTATCAATATGAATTCCATGAAGATTAAATGGCCCTTTTCTCCAGGGCATAAACTGCTTTAGTAATCCTTCAATTTGTTTTTGGACATATTCATCTACGTCATTTTCGGTGCCAATGGAAACGCTTGAGGCTAAATCAACACAACTCGGCGACGTAGTCGGCAGCTTCGAAAGTAAACGGCACCATTTATCAAACTCACCGTGTTTAGCAGTTCGCTGCCAGGTGTCCATTTGTGCCGGCAGCGTTTGAAGCCAATGTGATAGCGGGCTGTCTATTAACGATTTGTAGCAATCGGTAAACCAAGTTTGTTCTAATTTGCTCATACTGTTCTTAATATGTGTTGGCGTTGCGGAAAGACGGACGTAGCGAGATTTGTTTAGCCTTTAATGGCAACCATAGACGTGAAGTTATAACATTTGTACCACATCACAACATCGGTAAACCCGACTTTTCTCAAGCGAGTATCATGCTCGTTAAATGTATCGGTTAGCATAACTTTTTCTAACGCGGCGCGCTTTTGGCTCACTTCTAGTTCACTATAACCGTTGTCGCGCTTAAATTGATGATGTAAATCTACCAGCAGTTCATTGCCAGTAAGGGTAGGGTGGCGTATTTTTTCTGATAGCACCAACATACCGCCGGGGTTAAGCCCGTCGTAAATGCGCTTTAATAACGCTTCGCGGTCAGCGGGGGGGATAAATTGCAAAGTGAAATTCATCACAACCAAAGAGGCATTCTTAATTTCTACACTTTGTGCAAACCCATGCTGAATAACAATTGGGTTTGGCAGTGTGAAGGTCTGTACGACGCGTTTGCAGCGCTCTACCATTGCTTCTGAAGCATCCACACCAATAATTTCACATGTATCGTTAGGTAAAGCTCTTGCCACAGATAAACTTGCAGCACCTAAGCTACAGCCAAGATCATAAACGACGGTATTGGGCGTAACGGCAATTTTAGCCAATTCGCCTATGGTGTGAACAATGGTTTCGTATCCAGGCACTGAGCGCTGAATCATATCGGGAAACACATCAACGACAGACTCGTCAAATTTAAAGTCATCTACTTTATTGAGTGCCTTTGCGTATATATTGTCGTGTTTCTTCACAGTGGGTCTTCAATTAACTAATTTGGGGCGCAATTTTACCGTTTGATACGTAAATGCCAATGGAAAACACCAAATTTGTTATATTTTGCGTGATTTTTCTGGTTTAGGGCTTTTCGTTAATGATCTAAAGTATTAATCTATACTCATAATACAATAAGGAAGCAGTAACGCTAATGACAAGAATTCTAGTAGCAGACGATCACCCATTGTTTCGCGAAGCTTTGAGCGGCGCGTTGGAACCTTACTTTGAAAACGCACAGATAATTCAAGCAGGAAGCTTGGATGATGCGATGGCGAAGCTAAACGAATTCGACGGTGTTGAGCTGATCCTTCTTGACCTTAATATGCCTGGCGGTGAATATTTTAACGGCCTTATCACGCTGCGTGAACAATACCCGAATATCCCTATTGGTGTTGTTTCGGGCAGCGATACTGTTGAGGTTGTCGCTCAAGTAATGAGCCTAGGCGCTCAGGGCTTTATCCCCAAAGTGTCGCAAACACGAGAAATTGCTCAGGCTATTGTAGACATTATTGGTGGCAAAAAGTGGCTTCCAGAAGGTATGGAAGAAGAACTAGAGAAAGTTGACGATGAACTTAAAGTTCTACTTCAGCGCTTCCGTGAACTTACACCTAAACAGATTCAAGTGCTTTCTTACTTACGCGCAGGCTTAATGAACAAGCAAATCGCTCACGAGATGAACGTTACGGAAGCAACCATTAAAGCACACATTAGTGCCATTCTTCGCAAGCTAGAGATCAACACGCGTACGCAAGCCGTATTGTTGATGGATAAACTCCAACTTAGCTAAACTAAGTATTTATCTAGTACTAATAAAAAACCGGATTAATCATCCGGTTTTTTTGGCTGTAAAATAATTTCACCACTTTCCGTGACGATCCCAAGACCTTTATCAGGGACATGGTCAAACTTCTTTTGACGCTTTATTAGAAGCGTAGTTGTTGTGTCATCCTTTAAGTCATTGTTAGACGTTTCTGTGTCAATCAGTTTGGTCAAGTATATAGCCCAGTATTCAACATGAGGCGTTGAGTAATCTTTGTAAAAGGCAATACCTATTTGATCTTGTTCTTGATAAAAAGGTAACTCTGCTAACAAGTGTTGACGGTGTGAAGTCGATGTTTTAAGTGCGTACCACACGTCATCAGCTGTTATATAACCACCAGCAAGGGCCTCCACTTGATTGCTCATCGCATCGCCATAATATTCTGGTAACGTTAAACCAGCATTGCGAATGCGAGTGTTCGGACTGCCGCCCAAAAAGTGAGACACCAAGCCTCTCTCAGCCATGTCTTTGGCTTTTGTTTCAGCCAGCATAACAAGCGTAGGATTACATTTTAGTACCGAACGTTGTTGACCTTTGTCGTTAGCAATTAATAAAGAGAGTTCTCTCGCCTGTTCGGTATTTCCGCAGGTTGTTTGATCGGCCAAGCAAAGGCTAGAAAATACGTAGGTGAGTGATGTAAATAGAATGCATCGTTGACGAAAAAGGCCGCGAGAGCGGCCCTTTTGTTTGGGTATGAAATTAAGCAGCTTTGCCACCTCGTTTCTTAGCAGTGGTGTTGGAATTAACCTTCGCTACTAATTCTTCGTGGTCGAAATCATCGACGTTGATAGTGCGAAGTCTTCCAGCTTCAGTCTTACGAAGTAGATTCGCTTCTTCTTCGTTAATAATTCCTTCTGCTAGCGCTTCGTCAGCAAGCACATCTAAACGGGTAAACGGTAGTTTAGCTTTTTTGTGCTTACAAATACGTTCGAAGATAGGCTCACTTGCTAGTACATCATCAAGAGTTTGCTCAAGATCGCCAAACAAGCTTCCTTCCTCACGGGTGAGGTACTGACCATAACCTAAACGGCTACGTGCAGTTGAAGGCGTTTGAAGCATTTGTGCAATAGCATGTTCTGTCTTGTCTGAAGGCTTACCAATACGTCGGCCAAACGGAATCACCATAACGCGAAGCGCTGCAGCGATTGCGCGGTTAGGGAAGTTAGCCAAGAAGTCATCAATTGCTGTCTCGATATCGTGCAATGTAGTTTGCATTGCCCAATGTAAAAGCGGTAAATCTTCTTTTAGACGACCTTCTTCGTCGAAGCGTTTAAGCGTTGTACTACCCATGTAAAGGCCACTTAGGATGTCACCTAAACGCGCTGATAAACGCTCGCGACGCTTAAGATCACCACCAAGCACACCCATAGAGACATCGGTTAGTAGTGCTAAGTTTGCACTGTAGCCTTGAAGTAGCTTGTAGTAACGCGCCGTTTCGTCAGTGAACGGTGCGCTGCTGAATGCGCCATTGGTTAACGAGAACCAAATACTGCGAACAGTATTAGCTACCGCAAAGCCAATATGACCGAATACCGCTTTATCAAACGCTTTTAACGCTTCTTTCTTGTCTTCGATAGACGCAGCTTCTATTTCCTTAAGCACGTAAGGGTGACAACGCATTGCACCTTGACCAAAGATCATCATGTTACGGGTTAGAATGTTTGCGCCTTCAACCGTAATTGATACTGGTACACCTTGATAGCCGCGACCAAGGTAATTGTTTGGCCCAAGCATAACGCCTTTACCGCCGTGAACATCCATCGAATCATTAATGATTTGACGCATCTTCTCGGTTAAGTGGTACTTACAGATAGCCGAGATAACAGAAGGTTTCTCACCAAGGTCTACACCCACCGTTGAGAAGCGTGTTACGCCATCCATCAAATATGCATTACCACCAATGCGCGCAAGCATTTCTTCAACACCTTCCATATGACCTACAGGCATACGGAACTGGCGACGAATACGTGCATATGCACCCGTTGCAAGAGATACTGATTTAGCACCACCAGCAGCAGATGAAGGAAGGGTAATACAGCGACCTACCGACAAACATTCAACCAGCATGCGCCAGCCGCGACCTGCCATTTTCGGACCACCAATGATGTAATCGATTGGAACGAAAATATCTTCACCCTTAATAGGGCCATTTTGGAATGGCGTATTGAGTGGGAAGTGACGGCGACCAATCTCTAAACCTTTAGTGTCGCGAGGAATAAGGGCACATGTTATGCCCGGCTCTTTGTTATCACCTAGAAGACCTTCAGGATCTTGAAGTTTAAAGGCAAGACCAATAACCGTAGCAACAGGCGCAAGGGTGATGTAGCGTTTGTTAAACGTTAGGCGCATACCCAACACTTCTTCGCCATTCCACTCGCCTTTACATACAACGCCAACATCAGGGATCGCACCTGCATCAGAGCCAGCTTCTGGGCCGGTTAATGCAAAACAAGGGATTTCTTCACCGGCAGCAAGACGGGGAAGATAATGATCTTGTTGCTCTTTTGTACCATAGTGCTGAAGTAATTCGCCCGGGCCCAATGAGTTTGGTACACCGACTGTGCTTGATAGCACCGCGCTTACGCCTGCAAGTTTTTGAAGAACGCGAGACTGGGCATATGCCGAAAACTCTAGACCGCCATACTCTTTCTTGATGATCATAGCGAAAAATTTGTGTTCCTTAAGGAACTGCCAAATTTCAGGTGAAAGATCAGCATCTTTATGGTTTATTTGCCATTCATCGACCATTGAGCACACTTTGTCACAAGGACCGTCTAAGAATGCTTGCTCTTCAGCAGTGAGTCGACCTTTCGGAATGCGGTGTAATTTATCCCAGTCTGGCTTGCCGCTGAAAATATCACCGTCCCACCATACCGTACCTGCGTCGATAGCTTCTTGCTCAGTGCTCGACATTTCAGGCATAACTTTGCGGTAGAAGGCTAGCAGCTTCTTAGAGATGTGCTGCTGTCTGATATTTGCAAGCGTGAACGGCAGTGTTAAAGCAAGGAACACTACCCAACCAAGCAGGCCGATGTCACCGAAAAGGGTGCCTAAAATCATAACACCTGCGCCCATGGCAACCGCTGTTACCAAGCTGGTTCGCTGATAACTAGCTACCGCTAGTGTCAGAACGACCAGTAAAAACCATATAAAATCTGCCATACTCCACTCCTGAAAGGCGTTAAACGTTACGCTAGTCTTAACTCGAGCATAGTGAGTTGCTTTATGAAAAGCAGTCACAGATCGAGGTCAGACCAGCATGCTGTAAACCTATTATTTAATAGGGCAAAGATCAAGATTTTTACATGAATATTCTATTAACAACGACATAAATAATAGGGTAGTGCGTTATCCGCTCTATAAGTATAGTCGTTGCTTATAAATACTGATTTAGAATGTGAATTGTGTTGCGAAACGAGAAGAGGTTACGTGAGGATGAGACAGCAACAGTGTAAATAAAAAAGCACGTCTGAATGCTAGTTCATAACGTGCTTTATTCAACAATTGTGAAAAAGTTGTTGAGACAAAAAACGGTTTATCTTTACGCTTTACTGCGTCTCAAACGATTTCAGTTTGATATCGCCCTGTTCATCGCCTTCTTTGAACTGTTGCAGACGAACTAACGTGTAGTTAAGTGATGGCGCAAACCAGGCAAACGTCTCACGCTTATTTGAGTCGCGAATAAGCTTAACTTTTACAGTTTCAATTTTACCGAAAGGTAAAGACAATACCTCTTCATCCACCACTTGAACGCCGTAGTGACGAAGTTCGCCACGATAATTCACGAAGTGGTATTCTAGCGATGTCTTACCTTCCGCTAACTGCTTTGCAAGGTCAATACGATAAATTTGGTTATCAAATTCACCGTTCCAATCAAATGTTTCGCCATTCTCGACTGCAATTTTGCCTTGTCCCTGATGACTAAACGTTACCTTAAGCTCTTTATCAGGCCCTGTGCCAGAACGATTATAGTAGTACTCAGAGGGTACGACGGTATTATCATTAACAGTAAAAATAGAATGTTCACTGCGTTTGTCAGACAAGAAAAACTTAGACACTTTTGACGTGTAAATTAGAGAATACTGTTGATCACCTAATTTCGAGAGCTCAATATTCGCTTCGCCTACGTCGTCACCCCATTTGTATGCGGTATAGGTTGCCTTGTAGGGCTGAAGCGGTAGCTCTGCGCTATCAGTATTTTCTGTACTAGGGTTTGCTTGCGCGGCTACTGAAAGCGATGCTGCTAACAGTGCGCCTAAAGCAAAAGGCTTAGTCGCTTGCATAACCAGATTCTGGTAATTCTTGCTCATCTAAAACTGCCTTATTGTTTCGCATCGATAATCGGCCTGCACTAAACCAAGATAGCACAAGCGGATAGATACGACGTTCTTGTTCTTGAACACGCTCGGCCAGGTCGCTTGCTGTGTCGTCTTCAAACACAGGTACGCGGCTTTGAATGATAACAGGGCCGCCGTCGAGCTCCGGTGTAACAAAGTGCACGCTAACGCCGTGCTCCTTGTCTCCATTGTCGATAGCTCGCTGATGCGTATTCAAACCTTTGTACTTCGGCAACAAAGATGGATGAATGTTCACTAATTTTCCAGCAAAGCTGTCGACGAACTCCGGTGTTAAGATACGCATAAAGCCCGCAAGAACAACACAGTCTGCGCCAAAAGCCTCAATTTGTGCTTTGAGCGCCCAGTCATAAGACTCTCGTGAATCGAAGCCTGTATGATCTAAGCAAACCGCATTGATCCCGGCTTCTTTAGCGCGTTCCAGACCATAAGCAGTAGGGCGATTACTGATCACGCCGCTGATTTCCGCATTCAGACGGCCTGCTTTTATTTCATCGATAATGGCTTGTAAATTGCTGCCATTACCTGAAATAAGTACGCATAGTTTGGTTACACTGTTACTCACGCGTTGATCTCTACTTGCTCTTCGCCATCTTTTGCTGCGATATCACCAATAACCCAAGCATTTTCACCGTGTTGTTTAAGAATATTCAGTGCAGCATCGGTATCGCTTTCGTCAACAACGATTACAAGGCCAACACCACAGTTAAACGTGCGGTACATTTCGTGGCGAGTCACGTTACCGTTTTCTTGTAACCAAGAGAAGATTGCAGGCCATTCCCAGGTGCTTTCATCAATAACCACTTTCGCATCTTCAGGTAGCACGCGAGGGATGTTCTCCCAAAAACCACCGCCCGTGATGTGAGAAATAGCGCTTACTTGTACTTCTTCAAGCAATGCCAATACCGATTTAACATAGATGCGAGTAGGCTCAAGAAGTTGGTCGATGATAGGCTTGCCGTTTAGGTCGGCGTTTACATCTGCACCACTAACTTCAATGATCTTCCTAACTAATGAGTAACCGTTTGAGTGAGGGCCCGATGAACCAAGTGCAATTAGTTTTTGACCTGGTTTAACGTTAGTGCCGTCAATAACCTTATCAGCTTCAACCACGCCTACGCAGAAGCCTGCAATATCGTAGTCGCCATCGTGATACATTCCAGGCATTTCGGCTGTTTCACCACCAATTAAAGCACAACCTGCTTGCTCACAGCCGGCGCCGATGCCGGTAACAACCGACGCGGCTACATCAACGTCAAGCTTGCCAGTTGCGTAGTAATCTAGAAAGAATAGGGGCTCAGCACCTTGAACAATAAGGTCGTTTACGCACATTGCTACTAAGTCGATACCAACACCGTCATGACGGTTAGCATCCATAGCAACTCTTAGTTTTGTACCCACGCCGTCAGTACCTGAAACAAGTAGCGGCTTTTTATATTTAGTAGGCAGTTCACAAAGTGCACCAAAACCACCCAGGTTACCTTTTACTTCTGGTCTATGGGTTTTCTTGGTAACAGATTTAATGCGTTCAACAAGTTGATTACCTGCATCGATATCTACGCCTGCATCTTTGTAACTTAAAGAGGTTTTATTTTCGCTCACGGTTGGGCCCTGAAACTAAGAGGTAGAAAACCGCGGATTCTACCAGCAAGTCGTCACAAGTCCAATTTGTGAAGGCTATTTTATGCGCTTTTTGATCTTTTTTATTTTAGGGGTGAAATTAAACCCAATATAAAAGACAATAGAAGGCTATCTTTTGGTGAACATCTTGCTTGATAAAATGTCTCGCTCTAAAAAGTAGAGTGAATTGCGCGCAGGTTAGTCCAAGTTTACCGTATATAGGTAAACGAGATTAACTGACGATTCGATAGGTAAGGAATTGATTTTAAGAGAGTATGGAGTGTCAATGTTAACGGCAGTAAAGCGTAACACCAATGGAACTAATTTAACGAGAGTTAGCTTGAAAGGCATTCTGGGCATTTCATTTCTTGCTGCGCTGACTTACGCCCCCTTTATAAATGCGGCTCAACGCGTTGTGGTCAACGAAGCGCAGATTCAAGTTGAAGATCAAACTCAGCGCACCCAACAAAACGCGCTTAAAAAAGCATTAAGGCAGGTTTTTGTGAAGATGTCGGGCAGCACAAGCGTGCTCGATAATGCCGGTGTTAGAGCAGCGTTATCGTCGCCTCAATCGCTGCTTCGTTCCTATCGATTTGCTTTTGACAAAGGTAGAACGTATTACGTTGCGGAGTTCGATCAAGCAAAACTCAATGAACTTCTTCAGCGTGAAATGCTTCCGCTCTGGGGTGATAGACGCCCTGAAACGATAGTGTGGCTTGCGCAGGAAGACGAAAACGAAACTCGCATCATCTTAGACGAATCTCTCAATACAGAATTACAACATACGCTCAAACAAACGGCGAAAGAACGAGGCGTTCCATTAAGCTTGCCTCTAATGGACCTTACCGACAATGTAAATATTTCTACCTATGATGTGTGGGGACGATTTGTTGAGCCTTTGCGCAAAGCATCTACACGCTATAGCGTCGACAACATTATTGGTGCCAGAGTTTATCGTAATGACGCGAGTGCAATTCCTGATTTGCCGGAAAATGTTGTGCCTTCTGGCACAGTAGAATCTCTTGATAGCGTGCTAGATGAAGAAGCACAGTTTAGAGCACAAACTGATGAACAAAGTTTCGATGAGCGAAATCCGCGTGTAGATAATACGGACGCACAGCGCACTTTTTCAGATAACGTTGAGTCTGGTGCGATGAATAACGGTGTTGATGCTCAGTTAAACGACGGTTATGACGCTACAAACCAAAACTTAAATAATGCTGACGGAACCTCGGCGAAGGAGCTGGCGCAGGAAGAGAGCACAACGATGCCGTTCACCATGAACGAGTTTGCCAACTATGCGAAGCGTGCCGATGAAGGTGACTATGCACTAGACTGGGTGTTCGTTGGTGGCGGTAAGGTTAGCTATGGCAGCATATACGGTGATTCGCCCGAAGCTCTTGGCAATCAGTTAATCGATGCCTACTCAAATTACTTATCGTCGCTTTATGCCATCGTAGGAATCGAAGCGTCTGAGCGAGAAGTTATCAAGGTATCGATTGCCAATATTGGCTCGGTAAAAAGTTACGCCAGCGCTACTGACTATTTAAATAGTTTAAGTGTGATTGAAAACGCTACACTAGTAGAGCAATCTGGTTCTGTTGCCACGTACTCACTTACATTAATTGGAACGGTGGACGATTTACTTAACAGTATAAAACTAGAAAGCAAATTACGCCCCGTAACCGATTCGTACGGACAAACCGTGAAAGGACACAGTTTCTATTGGAGCAATTAATTTAGCATGCAGCTGCCTTTGCCTGTCACGCTACCTGTTGACGAAAACTTCGATAGTTTTGTCAATACGGGTAACGAAGAAGTAGTTTCAGTCCTTGAGCAGATTGCAGATGCGCTGCCACACTGGCGCGAGGCTCCTGAATTGGGGCCTTTAGCATCGCTTCAGCTGCCTTTGCTTACTTTACTAGGCAGTACCGCTATCGGTAAAAGTCACTTATTGTTTGCCACTTGTCATCAACTAGCCGAAAAATCGGTTAGTCACCTTTATTTAAATCTTAATAATTACGAAGCGTGGTCGCTCGATATTTTCGAAGGCCTAGAGAATCTTTCGTTAATCGCATTAGACAACATTCACGCGATAGCGGGCGATTTACGTTGGGAAGAAGCGTTGTTCGATTTGTTAAACCGAGTGATTGAGACTAAACAAACCATGGTACTTTGTTCTAGTCACCTAGGCCCATCTAACCCGGCTTTTGTTTTACCTGACTTGCGTTCTCGCTTGGCGTGGGGGGTTATTTATCACGTAAACCAACTGGATGACAATGGTCGTGAAGAAGCCGTGCGCTTACGTGCAGCGGAACGTGGATTAAAGCTATCAAACCAAGCACTACAGTTTCTTTTGCACCATAGTGAACGAGACCTAAAAAGCCTCATGTCACTATTAGCCCGTTTAGACACACGCTCACTCCAAGAACAAAAACGCTTATCCGTGGGCATGGTTAAGCGGGAGCTTAACCTAAGATAGTCTAAGCGGGAGCTTAACCTAAGATAGTCTAAGCGCGAGCTTAACCTAAGATAGCCAAAGCGCGAGCTTAACTTAAGTTAGCCAAAGCGCGAGTTTAACCTGCGTTAGTCAAAGCGCTGCTGTGTTGCCGTTTATTGTTCTTTTCTTAAACTATGAGCGCTTGATGTGGTTCTAAATTCTTCTGCTACCGTCATTAGAGTTCCATCGGAAGTAACCGAATTGTTTCCGCCTTTCTGTAGCATTAACTTATCGCTCGCAGACTGTACGTTTGGATTTGTACTAGACGCAGAGTCCCGCCAGGTAATATCGTTCGGAAGGAGATAAGGGCTTGGAAGTGACGCTTGAATAGCAGGTACATCGAGTTCGGGTAAAATTCTACTTAATACGTAATCTACGCGCATAGTAACGTTATCATCATTAACACGGTTTCTCTGAGCCCAAGTGGGAATGAAACTGCCGTCTTCCAGTGTCTCTCTTGTAAATACGCCTACATCCGCTTCTGCCTCAAGCCGGTAAAGCATCATGAAGCGCTCGAATAACATGGCGAGATCTTCTCGTTCCGTAAAGTAAGAATAGAAAGCAACCGCACCATCATCCTCAAACCAATTTGCCACTTGTAGCGCGGTATAATTTCGCTGCGCGCTTGAAGCGGTTGCGCCGCCGTATCGAACTTCGGCCAAAGCATGGAGTTGTGACGACGTAAGGGGCAATGAAGTTGTTAGCCCCGTAGAAATGGGAGAGCTGTCATTATAAGACGACAGTGGGCTCGCGCTATTGCTGAGTTGTTGCCATTCGGTGTAGTCGAAAAAGTCATTGGCGTGAGCTAGCTCGTGGTATAGCAAATAGCTTAATGCTGCTTCTACGTCGCTCACATCACGTGGAAGTCTATCTGCTACGTTCGCTGTGCTGATATTAGGAAAATAATAGGCCCCGTTTTTTACGTAGCGCCATGACGTCGTAAAATCGAGATCACTACCAAAACCACTTCTATAATCTGGGCGAGTATTTAGCGTGTCTCGCTCTTGCGGTGTGCGCCAAAAGTTGTTGGCATCTAAGTAAATGGCACCAGTGGCAACCCAATAAAATGACGGGCGGATATCGTAAGAAATCACAATCGCGTTAGTTGCGCGTAGTAACTTAAGCATGTCATCACGGGTTGCTGAAGTTTCTAAATACGTTCTAAATGCATCGCCCATCCACGGATGCGAGACGTATGTTCTATCTAAAATATCATCGATAGTGGGGCTTTCGGTGACTTGGCCAATCAGTGGTAGCTGAGAGAACGTACAGCTGTTTGAAACCTGATTGTTATAAACACAATCAACAAGTGCCGACGCGTAAGGGCTGTCGGCTCTATAGGGCTGCATATGCGCGCTTACCGTTTCGGGAATACTTGTCTCGTCATCTACAAAAAGGCCGCTATTGTTAATGTCGATGTTTTTCACTAGAACTTGCGCGCTATCGGTTAACACCTCGCCATTTGAGAGTGTAACGGTACTTTTTATTTCAATGATTGTGTCGTTGCTGACTTGAGGCGCTTGAAAATATATCGAATGAGAATAATCGCCATCATCAAAGTTGAAGTCATTGACGATTGGTCCAGACGTTTGTTGCCACGTGATATTTGAGATTGTTAACCCTTGCGAGTTAACGGTGTCAACGCGAAGAGAAACTCTGCCGCCTTCGGATGCCTCATGACCCAATCGTAATGCGGCAATTGGCGCGGTACTTTCGTTCGTTTGTAACGTTATGGTGTCTGTAAGCGTTGTGCCATTTTCTAAGTTAACGTTTACGGCGATATCAAAGCTACCTGAAGAGGTAACATCAAAGCCGATAGCCTGCGTGTGAGCACTGAGAGGCTGCTGTGATACGCCTGAGACTTGCCAATCGATATCTACAATAGCGTGGCCAGTAGGCGAGGCGACAGCAAAGTCGACCGCATCGCCTACAACGGCGTTTGTAGGGCCTGAAATGCTAATGGTTGGAGGAATGGAAGGAGTGCTTGGGGCTGAACTATCGCCTGAACCAGAACCTCCACATGCTGCAAGTAACGATAATGATGCGATTACTAATGTAAGTTCAGGCAAATGGCGTGTCATATTAACCCCTTGGCAGCATGTGTTTTCGCTGTGTATTACATGGTCATTGTTGACCTTGCTCAAAGCGTGCTTTTTCTTCTTGCATCTCTTCTTTAAGCTTTTTAAGGCCCAAACCCAATTCACGACCACGTTTTCTAGCAAACGCACTACAGCCGACAAACATACCCGTGCATAGAATAATCTCTACCACTGCATACCAACGTTCATCAGGTACAGCGTATGCCACAGTGCATCCGTGAATGAGGTAAAACAAAACGACAAAATTGGCCCATGCGTGAGTATATGGCTTGCCTTTTAATATACCCCAGTAAGGTAACAATAAAGGTAAAATATAAAACAAGGCAATAAACAAAGGAGAGTAAGTATGCTCTTTAGTAAATGTAAATTGCCACAGTGTTATCCATACGATTAACCCGGTGTGGCTTATAAGTGCGAGATAGCGATAAAAACGCGTATCTGGTGCCATGGTAATGTCTCCGAAACAATTTGTTTTTTAATGTTCTTTATAAAGTCTACGTTTTATGCGCCAAATAACGTAACTGTTAGGCGTTGTCAGCTAGCTTTTTAGCGAACATTGCAAGTCGCTTACCCTGAGCAATGCATAGCGCTTTTTCATCTGCACTCAATTGCTCTGGTGCACTCAAACTGTGATGAGCGACGTGTGTTACACCGTAAGGGCTGCCACCCATTGTGGTGTTGTGTAGCGCAGGCTCACTGTAAGGTAGCCCGCAAATCACCATGCCGTGATGGATAAGCGGAACCATCATGGAAAGTAATGTGGATTCCTGGCCGCCGTGCATGGAAGAAGAAGATGTAAATACACACGCAGGCTTGTCAATCAACGCGCCTTTTAACCATTGACTGCTTGTAGAATCCAAAAAGTGTTTTACTGGCGCTGCCATATTGCCGAAACGCGTAGGACTACCTAACGCCAGGGCACTGCACTGTTCGAGTTCCTGAAGGGAAACCTCGGGTACAGCACTAGATGCCGCGTCATTAGCTGCATCGCTGATACTCTTGACTGTACGTACTATCACAGGAGCACCTAATGACGATACACCTTGGGCGATGGCATCAGCTAATCGCTTTGTGCTGCCGTTGCGGCTGTAATAAAGTACGAGAACAGGTTGCACTATACAATTTCCAAAACAGATTCGGGTGGACGACCAATTCTGGCTTTCTCGCCGCTAATAACAATTGGACGCTCTATCAACTTGGGCGTGTGAGCCATAGCTTCAAAAAGCGCATTGTCAGACAGTGCGCTGTCACCTAAGTTAGCATCTTTATATTCTGCTTCTTTAGTACGCATCATATCTCTAACCGATCCAAGGTTAAGTTTTTTAAATATCTCTTTCAGTTCTTTTGCGTCTAGAGGCTGCTTTAGGTACTCAACAATAACAGGCGCTATACCTTGCTCTTCAAGTAATGCTAGGGTTTGTCTGCTCTTTGAACAGCGAGGATTGTGAATAATGGTAATGTCTGTCATAAATACTCTTGTTCATGATTATATGAATTGGCGCGAACTATTGCGTTTTTGCCATAGAATATCAAGCAGTTTACCGATAACGGGTAATAAATTCGTACTATTCTTTGTTTACAGCATCGTTTCTGGAAAACGGTGCTTAAAAAGCGTGGTTGAATTTATGTTAGTGCGCGAAGTAAGAATCTGGCACTATGAAAAAATAGTCAAAGTTAGAAGGTTATATGTTGTTGTCACAGCCAAAAAGCAATGCAGGAAAAATAAAGCCTATACTCTTTCTAGTGCTGTTAGCGCTTGTTGCGTTTGCCGGTGCATATACGTATCAGCGTCTTCAACATGACTTTGAAACATTAGATGGAACTGCTTACCTTTGGCAAGATCTTGAGGGGAAGTGGGTTGTGGTAAATTACTTTGCGCCATGGTGTGCACCATGTCTACGAGAAATGCCTGAGCTCGTCACATTTAATCAGTCGCTACCTGACGATACCCGTCTTTTTGCTATTAACTACGACCTTAAAACGAAGCCTGAACTCAAAGCCATGGCTGAGAAGTTTGATATTGATTTGCCTGTTATTATAAGTTCACCAGACACTAAACTGCCCATGCAAAAACCCCCTTATTTGCCAGCGACCTTTATTCTTGGACCTGATGGGAAAATAAAAGATACGATAATGGGAGAAATTACGGCAGCGCATCTGCGTCAGCGCCTAGCTGAATTAAAAGGCGCTGACGAATAGCAGGGAAGTGCGATGGTCTAGAGTCGTTGTAAACGCTCTTCTTGGTCGCGAAATTGTTTTATTCTCGCTCTGATTCTTTGTTTTTCAAGGTGATCATCGCCTGCGAAATTATACGCATATTGAAGTTCGTCAACCGCGCGGTTATAAGCACCATACAATGCATATACTTCCGCTTTGCTCTGATGCATTTGCGAGAAACGTTTCGACTTTTGATACGCCTCACTCATCAACTGATGTGCCAGTTGATAATCTTTTTTAACCAGCAGGAAATCTTTAAGTAGAGACACCGCTTCTTCATATTTGTTTGCGCTTATGTAAGCATTGGCCTGGTTCAGCGCCAATACTTGATTTCTAGGGTTATGCGTAACGTGAGGTCTTAGCATTTCAACGGCTTTTAAAGGCTCACCTTGAGAAATATAGATATCTGTCATAGCGTCGAGATAAAAGAGGTTTCCTCTATCTTTTGCTATTAACTCATCCATAATGTCTTTGGCTTTTTCGATTTTTTCGGCGCGCATATAAGCAAGCGCTAAACCATATAATGACGCTTCTTTACTGCGCTGTACGTCTTGAGCCACGGCCGCTTCGAAATATTCTACAGCGTAATCAGCTTTAAACGAGTAGCGTGCCTTTATACGTGCTTTAGCCAACTCGAATTGCTTGTTAATGGGTAAGTAGCGTCTAGGGTAGTCACCAGCGCGATTTCTCGCATCAGCAATACGGGTTTCGGTTAAAGGGTGAGTGAGCAGCCTTGCGGGTGGACGAGAAACCATGCGGTACTCTTCCGCCATGGTAGAAAAGAATGAAGCAGCCGCACTCGGATCGAAGCCCGCACGAGCAAGCATTGCGATACCAATTCTATCGGCTTCTTGTTCATTTGAACGGGTATAGTCGATTTGCAATTGTGCAGAGGCTGCGGTTCCCGCCTGCATGGCCGCAATTCCCGCTTCTGGGTTGGCCATAGCAATTAGCACCCCGCCGATAAGTGACGCCAAGGCTAGGGGAGATGAGCGCTGCTGCGCCTGCATACGTCGCGCTATGTGGCGTTGAGTTACGTGAGAAATTTCGTGCGCTAGCACCGAAGCCAGTTCACTTTCATTTTCAGCACGACGCATTAAACCCGTGTGAACACCAATGTGACCGCCAAAAAACGCAAATGCGTTAATGGCATCATTATTTACCCAGAAAAATTCAAAAGGAAATTTGGCGTTGTCAGCATGGACAACCAATCGGTTGCCAACATCCTGTAAATATTCATCCAGCACCGGATCTGAGATTACAGGACTTTGACCGCGCATTTGCCGCATTACGGCATCGCCTACAATCATCTCTTTATCAAGCGATATGGCGTCTGACGCAACAACACCTATTTCAGGTAACGCATTTTTATTGCTGTAATTGGCATCTTGTGCAACAGCCGTGAGGCTCGATGTGAGCACGAAGGAAAGGGCAACCAAAGATGCTGAAAACTTTTTTCTCATGAACCTACAATCATTGTATACGGTTAATACTGCTTAATCCTTAGAGCGCTAAGTTGCTAAACAGTTTCAAATTTTATTTTTTTCTTATATGCATCATTTTCGAAGACACAAGGCAATATCGCCTATGCCATCTCGTCTATGACACGTCAGTTATACCAATGCGACACAAACGCATCCAGTTTATTCTTTTACTGTTGTAACAACCACTCTACACATTAATGCTTATACTGTAAAAACATCATACCAGTTTGATTTTGAAAGATTCTTAAGTGCTACTTATTGCTAAGTGCTAGCGCTATCAACTATGATGCGTGTCCTATTCTTAGTAATTTCTAGGCGTTTATATGATTAGCGTTTTTGGTCGTTGGTACCGACGCAAATTTTCTGATCCTGATGCAGCAATGTTGCTTATCTTGATCCTTTTGACCACGGCAGTGTTGCTATTGTGGGGCGGGCTAATTATGCCTGTGTTGGTTGCAGCAGTGATTGCGTATTTACTCGATTGGCCAGTCTGTCGCTTGGTAAATGTCGGCGTAAGTAGAACGCTCGCCTGCGTCGTTGTAATGCTCGGCTTTCTCACTATAACCATATTAACCTTAATTGGCCTTGTTCCAATTATATCCAAGCAAAGCGTTAACTTGATTCAAGAAACGCCGCTAATATGGCAGAAAGCACAAGAATGGATATTAACGCTTCCGGACAAATATCCAGATTACGTTCAGGTATATCAAATCCATCAAATGATGGAAGGTTTAAATGACAAATTGGTAGAGGTGGGCGAAACCCTTATTTCTGCTTCGTTTAGTAATATCGCCAACTTAGCTGCGTTGCTCGTTTACGTTATCCTCGTACCGCTTATGGTGTTTTTCATGCTAAAAGATAAGCTCTTCTTTTTAGACAGCATATCTCGCTTGCTGCCTAAGGAGCGACGCTTAATTACGCAAGTTGGTCACGAAATGAACTCTCAAATTGCCAACTATATTCGCGGCAAAGTGATCGAGATTATAATTGTGGGCGCGGTGAGCTGCGTAACGTTTGTATTGATGGACTTACGTTATGCTATTTTGCTTGGCGTATTGGTGGGATTTTCAGTACTTATTCCGTACATAGGTGCAGCAGTGGTTACTATACCCGTGGCCGTTGTCGCTATGTTTCAGTGGGGTATTTCACCAGAATTTTGGTATTTAATGATAGCGTACGGCATTATTCAGGCGTTAGACGGTAACTTGTTGGTACCGCTGCTATTCTCGGAGGCGGTTAGCTTGCATCCGCTTTATATAATCGTTGCAGTATTAGTGTTTGGAGGTCTTTGGGGTTTCTGGGGCGTATTTTTCGCTATTCCTCTCGCTACCCTCGTGAAGGCGGTAATTACAGCGTGGTCTAGTAACCCCGTTATTGTACCCGAAGAGGCAAAGTAGTTATTCCCATTTGGCGAACCAGTCAGCGCCATCCAGTACGAGATTCAAAACGAGTACTGATTCAAATAGGCGTTATAGGTAAACACTGATACGAATTGAGTAAGTATAAAAAAGCCCCGAAAACATAATGTTATCGGGGCTTTTTAAATTCTATACCGGTTTAGCTGTTTAGATAATCAAGTACTACGGTGTGGTGTTCTTTTGTTTTGAACTTGTTGAAAACGTGCTCAATAACACCGTTTTCATCCACGAGGAATGTTTGGCGATGAATGCCATCATACTCTTTACCCATAAACTTTTTAGGTCCCCACACACCAAAAGCGTCGGCAACGGCGTGGTCTTCATCAGAAAGCAACGTAAAGTTTAGGTTTTCTTTTTCGATGAATTTAGGCAGGCGTTTAACTGCATCTGGGCTAATTCCTAGCACAACCACATTTTTCGCCGTTAGTTCTTCGTTTACGTCGCGTAAGCCCTGGGCTTGTACTGTGCAACCAGGCGTCATCGCTTTAGGGTAAAAATAAACCAGTACTTTTTTACCTGCGAAATCAGCTAAAGATACGGTTTCATCATCTTGGTTCTGCAATGAGAATTGTGGGGCTTTATCACCAGCTTGTAACGTTTTCATTGGGATCCTTTTTTTGTTTGTCTACAACTTTGCCTGTCACATTTAACGAAGTGAACAGGGACATTAGATCAGATTCTAGTGCGTCTACAATTTCATTAGAGGGAAGAGAAACAACAAATTTGCAGCGCATGTTGTCTTTACCCGATGTCTTGTCTTTAAATGTGCGTTGTCTAAATGCACTTATCATTGCATGACGCTCGGCAAAAAAGCCGGTCACCGCTTTAATCAAGCCAGCTGCATCTTCGCCACTAAACTCGACATTAAAAAGATGGGCAAGGTTTTGCTTTTCGTGATGGCTAGTGCGCTTCATCATAGAAAGCAGGTCAAGACGCTGAAATAGCGAAGGTAAAATACATTCAGCCTTTGTGATAGCGCTTTGCGTTCCTTCTATGATCATGGTCAACGAGAACTCTTTGCCGTAAATGGCTTGCCTGCTATCTAGAATATTGCACTGAGCTTCTGATACCGTCGTTGCAATTTCGCTTAAAATGCCACTTTTGTCTGTCCCCAAGATGGTGACGATAAGTTGGTGTTTCGACATCTACTTCACTTCAATGTTAACAATGTCGGGATGTTAGCACAGAGTTTTTTTATAAGTCAGCGCCTTTTTCTTGCCTTTGAATAAGATATTGTCAAATTCTTGTCATTTTACTTGCGCTATTACTTGTGTTTAAGCACCGACATATTTACCATGTGCGCTCACATTTTTCGGAGAGATTATGTTTACTGGTAGTTACGTAGCACTCGTCACGCCGATGTTCGAAAACGGCGATATTGATTACAAGTCTTTAGAGAAACTTGTGAAGTTTCATGTAGAGCAGGGCACCCACGGTATAGTGTCGGTTGGAACTACTGGTGAGTCAGCAACGCTACCTTTTGATGAACACATCAATGTGGTTAAAGAAACCGTTGCTATGGCATCGGGAGCAATTCCGGTTATTGCCGGCAGTGGCGCAAACTCTACGGCAGAGGCTATTTTTCTTACAGAGCAATTAGGCTCTACAGGTATAGACGGTTTCCTAAGCGTAGTACCTTATTACAATAAGCCTCAACAGGCGGGTATGGTCGCGCACTTTAATGCAATTGCAGACGCTAGTGACTTACCTGTTATTCTTTACAATGTGCCAGGCCGCACCGTAGCCGACATGCTGCCTGAAACGGTGGCTAAATTAGCAACGCACAAAAATATCGTTGGTCTTAAAGACGCAACCGGTAATATCGCACGCCTTAAGGCTACTCAGCCTTTGGTTCCCGATGACTTTGTTTTACTTAGCGGCGACGACGGTTCAAGCTGCGAGTTTATGTGTGAAGGCGGCCACGGCGTTATCTCCGTAACGGCTAACATAGTGCCTAAAGCAATCGCACAAATGTGTGAGGCTGCGCTAGAAAATAATTTTGATAAATGTCGCGATATCGATGAAACCATTAAGTTGCTTCATAGCGAGCTATTTATTGAACCAAATCCAGTAATGCCGAAGTGGGCATTGTATAAAATGGGCATGATGGAAAGCGCAGTTATGCGATTACCTATGGTTTTACCGGAACTATCAAGCCAAAAACGTATCGAAGAACTACTAAAAAAATACGCATTGATTTCTGGTTAATAAGGAACACAGATGAAAAGAACGCTGGCTATAGCAAGTTCAGTAGCGATGGTTGCACTTGCAGGTTGTTCAAGCCAAATAGATAGAAAGACCGCGTCTGGCAGCTACGAATACTTAAAAACTAAAGAACAAGAATCGCTAAAAGTACCTTCTGACTTAGATGCACCTGCTTTTTCTCGTGATTTTGTATTACCTGAGTTAGGTCAAGAGGCCGATTCAAATTTGGTGGGCAAGTCGTTGATGGTTCGCTCGCCAGCATTAGTTTTACCTTTAGTTACGGGTTCTCACATTGAGGAAGGTAAGAGTTCAGCAACCATTTGGTTTGACCAGGTTGACGATAGTCAGCCGCTAAGCCAAGCAATTTGGAACTCGCTTTTAAGTTTCTTAGATGAACAAGGTATTGGTGTAGATAGCTTTAGTCCAGAAGAGAAAGTGCTGGTTACTGACTGGATGGTGATAACTAGAGAAGTCGAAGGTCCTTGGTATAGCTTTATAGATGAAGAAAGCGAAATCGGTCGACGTTTTGAATTCAGCTTAGACGTTAAACCTCACGGCCGTAGTGCTGCGCTTACTGTTGAATTAAAGGACTATATGCAAACATTGGGCAACGACGTGGTTGCAGAAGTCTCTTCAATGGAAGAACGTCGCGAAGAAGTTGAGGTGTTGAACCAAGTTGTTGGTCACTATGAGTACCAAATTCAGCTAGCAGAGACACGAAGAATTGCTCGTATCCGTCAGGGTATCAATACCGAGATGGGCTTTAATGCCGATGGTGACGCGGCGTATATCGTAGAAGCTAAGTATGATGTAGCGTGGCCAAGAATGCTGTTAGTACTGCGTAAGCTTGGTTTTGACGTTAAAGATTTAGATAAATCAAACGGCCTATTATTTGTCACTTACAATGGTGATCAAGGTAGTTGGTGGGATGGTTTATTCTCAAGCGATAAAGAGTTGCTAAAGAAAGGTGACTATCGTTTGAAAGTTGCAAGAGCGGGTGCGGATCGCACGTCAGTTACCTTCATGAATAATGAAAGTGTACCGTTTGAAGCAAATCAGGTTTCCGACCTTTACAGTGCATTTGCTGAGGTCATGTCAGAAGATAACCTTGATATATAACTGAGACTGAGAATGGAAAAACGCGACGAGCTTTACCGCGGTAAAGCAAAAACTGTTTATTACACTGATGATAGCGATAAACTTATTCTTCACTTTAGAAACGACACTTCGGCGTTTGATGGTGAGAAGATTGAACAGCTAGAACGCAAAGGTGAAGTAAACAACAAGTTTAATCACTTTATTATGACAAAGCTTGAAGAAGCAGGCATTGCAACGCAAGTTGAGGCGCTGGTTTCTGACACTGAGTCTTTGGTTAAGAAGCTCGACATGATCCCTGTTGAGTGTGTGGTGAGAAACTTGTCTGCTGGCTCTTTAGTTCGCAGACTGGGTGTGGAAGAGGGCAAAGAGCTTAACCCACCTATTTTCGAGTTTTTCTTAAAGAATGATGCACTTCACGACCCAATGGTAAATGACTACCATATTTTATCATTTGGTTGGGCAACCGAAGCGCAAATTGCTGAAATGAAAGCATTGACCTTCAAGGTTAACAGTGTTTTGAAAGCACTCTTTGATGACGCGGGTATGTTGCTTGTAGACTATAAACTAGAGTTTGGTGTCGACAAAGATGGCAATATCGTACTAGGTGATGAGTTCACACCAGATGGCTGTCGCTTGTGGGATAAAGAAACCCGTAAAAAGATGGACAAAGACCGCTTTAGACAAGGTTTGGGCTCTGTAGTCGAGACCTATATTGAAGTGGCTGAGCGCTTAGGCTTATCGCTTTAAAACTCTCATCAAGTAATAACTAATTTAAAGAGGACCTTTCGGTCCTCTTTTTCGTTTTAGGCAGTTTGACCTGTCTACGTCGTTGTAAAATATTGTCTCTTGCGTTTAAGCATTTACTTTTCGATGCATTACGGGATAAGTTAGTGTACTGCTAAGCATTTTTGCGTTTAAAACTAGGGAGATTCGGTTTGTTGAAAACCTTTGTATTGGTCGCTATTGCCATGATTGCATTTGCTGCTAATTCGCTACTTTGCCGCATGGCTCTTGCTAACACCGATATAGACCCTGCTAGTTTTACTATCTTACGCTTAGCGAGCGGGGCGATAGCGTTGTTACTTTTGTCTTCTTATTTCCTACGTCGCAAAAGTGAGAGCGTGCCTTCTCAAGGCCTTTTTCATGGCCTAAAAACCAACGCCAGCGTACTCGGTGGCATTTCGTTGTTCGTTTACGCTATCTGCTTTTCATATGCCTATATTTCAATGTCCACGGGAACGGGGGCACTTTTATTATTTGGTGCCGTGCAACTCACTATGATTTCCGTAGGGTTGTTCAATGGCGAGCGATTTAAAAAATGGCAGTGGTTGGGGTTTGTGTTGGCATTTTTAGGCCTTGTTATCTTACTGTTGCCTAGCGCGGCAGCACCGCCTCTTTTAGCTGGCGCGGTTATGGTTTTGGCGGGTATGGCTTGGGGCGTCTATTCGCTTTTGGGTAAAAAAAGTAGCTCAGCCCTTTTATCTACATCGGGTAATTTTGTCTATGCCGCGTTTTTCTGTGTTCCTTTGGTTGGTGTGGTTTGCTTCGTGGGCGCAGATAATTTTGTCTTAGATAGCGAGGGTGTTTATTACGCGCTTGCATCAGGGGTGTTTGCATCGGGTTGCGGATACGCTATTTGGTACAGCGCGCTTCCCCTTATCAAATCAACCACCGCCGCGACAGTGCAACTGAGCGTGCCTGTCATAGCATCGCTGATGGGGTGGATAGCGCTTGGTGAGCCACTCACAATGCAGATCCTGGTTGCTTCAATAGCTACGTTGGGTGGCATCTACTTGGTTATAAAAAAATAGCGTTTTATACGCTACGTTTAAAACAGAAAAAGCGTTATTTTCCGCCGTGGCGAAATAGTTCTATAAAGTTTAATGGGGGAGCGTTAACGCATATTTCTAGACTAAAGAGCAATATTTGAATTTTCCAACAGTGCTAACGTAGTAGATCACTAAATAATGGGAACGCAGTTATGAACGCAGAAGATCCAATAACGATAAGAAATCCAGGCAGATTGTTAACGCTAACTTATGTTATTTCGCTTTCAGTGATTGCGGTACTGTCTCTGGTTGTTCACTTCATGTTAGATGAAGTCATTTCAGAGCAGAACAATACTGGCAAAATTGTTAACGTAAGTGGTCAGCAACGCATGCTTTCGCAAAGAGCCAGTATGTTTGCGGTCGATTACTTGCAAACTGGCGCTCAAAAATCAAAAAGACTCTCTATAGCTGCGATTGAGAAAATGAAGCAAAACCATCAGTTTCTGCTAGCACCACATTTTGAAGCATTATCAAAAGGTCAACCCAGCCCACTTTCTGAAGAACTGTATAACCTCTATTTTATGCCTCCCTCTGATGTAGATAAGAAAATAAAGTTATTTGAAGGCGAGATAAGGGCCGCACTTTCAGAAAATGGTAATGTTGGCGCTGTCCAGTTTTCTAACGGAAGTTTGATGTTTTTACAACTCGCAGAAAGCGACCTGCTAACACCGTTACACAACATTGTTGGGCAATATGAAAAAGAGAGTTTGGAAAAAGTAAACGACCTTAGAAATGCACAAAACGTAGTGTTGGGCATCATTATTCTCACCATATTAGTTGAAGCGTTTTTCATATTTCGTCCAATGGTGGCAAAGGTAAGTCGTTTTGCCACTAAGCTCCAGCGAGACGCTAATTTTGATTACCTATCTGGTTTACTAAATCGACGGGCATTTCAGATTGTTTCCCAACAAGCAATAGCGGCTAGTCACCGCTACAAGCGATCGCTGTCAGTGGTGATGATCGATATCGATTTTTTTAAACGTATCAACGACACTCACGGCCACGACATGGGTGATAAAGCGATTAAACACGTAGCAAAAATTTTAAAAATGTCTTCGCGTAATGCAGATTGCGTAGCGCGCATTGGCGGTGAGGAATTCGTACTTTTATTGCCTGATACCGACCGCGCAGGCGCCTTCAAGTTAGCTGAAAAGTTAAGAGATCGAATAAGTAAAAACCCTCTAGATGTGAATGGGAAGTTTATTGATATCACTGTTAGTGCGGGTGTATCTTATGTAAAAGAACATCATGACACTATTGAGTCAGCACTATCGGAAGCCGATGACGCATTATATAAAGCCAAAGAGAGCGGCAGAAATAATGTCCAACTGGCTTAACCACGCTATTGAAAGCGTGTTGCACAATGTGCGCAATTCGACCGTGTTGGATTTAGGAGTGAGTTGTGCGCACACCCCCGACTATTGTAAATGAACATGAGAGGCTAGCCGCACTCAACAAACTGAGAGTGCTCGATACCCCACCAGAAGAACGCTTTGACCGTATTACTCGACTAGCAAGTAGCATTTTTGATTGTAGATTCGCATCCATCACATTTGTCGATGACAGTAGGCAGTGGTTTAAGTCGGCTATTAATCTCGATATGACTGAAACAGAAAGGGATGTCGCCTTTTGTGCCCATGCTATAGCGCAGGACAAAACCTTAGTCGTTCCAGATACTCAAGAGGACCCTCGCTTCAAAAGCAATCCTTTTGTGGTTGGTCATCCTCACATTCGTTTTTACGCGGGTGTTAGGCTGATGATAGAAGGGTTTGCGGTGGGAACGCTATGTGTGTCGGATAATAATCCAAAAATATTCAATTGCGTTCAAATACAGCAATTAGAGCAGCTTGCAAAACTTGTAGAGTCGGAACTACAGCGACAAGAATTCAATGATCTCTCAACTCAGTTGGAAGAGTACCAATTTAAGCTAGCTCAAACACAAAAAATCACCCGTGTGAGGAGCGCTATTTTAGAGAAAGTGGTAAATGCAGAGTCATTGCATACCGTACTCCACGACATTGTGAATGCTATAGAGGCCGAATACACAGATCAAGTTTGCAGTATCCTGCTATTAGAAGATGGCAAGCTGAAAAAGGGTGCTGCGCCTTCTTTACCCGACTTTTATAACGACGCTATCGATGGCGTTGAGTTTGGTGTAGGCAGGGGATCATGTGGAAATACAGCCGCGACGAACTTACCGACCATTGTTGAAGATATCAGTACGCACCCGTTTTGGACCGATTGGAAAGATTTAGCATTGCGCGCTGGTGTATGCTCTTGTTGGTCACAGCCAATACAAGGAGCTAATGGTGACGCTATTGGTACTTTTGCAATTTATCATAGAGAAAGAGCAGTACCGACAGCGGACGAAATGCGCTTAATCGAACAGTTCGCGCATATCGCTAGCATCGCTATTGAAAGAGAGCTGGCGAATCAACTTATATGGAAGCAAGCTAACTTTGATTCTTTGACAGGACTTCCTAACCGAAACCTTATGTTGGATCACTTACAGTTAGCCATTAAGGCTGCCGATAGAGAGAGCGATAAGGTAGCGGTGATATTCTTGGACCTTGATAATTTCAAAGATATTAATGACACGCTTGGTCACGATATAGGTGATAAGCTTTTAATTGAGTGCGCCAGAAGAATAAAGCAGTGTTTGCGTTCAGATGACACCGTTTCCCGATTAGGCGGTGACGAATTTGTCATTATCCTAAACGGCATTAAAGGCCTAAGTTCTATAGAACTGGTCGTACAAAAGCTACTTGGCGAGATCGTAAAACCTTATAGTTTAGAGCTGGAACGTGTGCATACTAGCGCGAGCCTAGGTGTCACCTTATATCCGGACGACGCAAAAGATGTCAAAGGCCTGTTAAAGAATGCCGACCAAGCGATGTACGGTGCTAAAGATCTCGGTAAAAACAACTATCAGTATTATACCCACGACATGCAAACTGCAGCAATAAAGAGAATGACCTTGTTGAATGATTTGCGTTATGCAGTTAAGAACAAAGAATTGTTTATTGAGTACCAGCCAATTGCATGTTTCAGTAGCCAGAAAGTGATGAAAGCTGAAGCGTTACTTCGATGGCAGCATCCCACGAAGGGGAGAATTACACCAGATGAATTTATTCCACTTGCTGAAGAATCTGGACTCATCATTGATATCAGTAATTGGGTATTTAATGAAGTCTGTGCCAATATCAAACAATGGAAAGCCCAAAACCGTCAAGAGCTGCAGGTGAGTATTAATACGTCACCTAGCCACTACTTCAATTTAGAATCTAATATAACTCAATGGTTAAACCTGCTTTTAGACCAGAAGATCTCTGCGCGTTCTATACTTCTTGAAGTCACGGAAAACTTATTAATGGAAGCCAATGAGATGGTGTCCAAGAAGCTTTTCCAGTTTAGGCAAGCAGGCGTTGATATCGCGTTGGATGATTTTGGTACAGGTTACAGCTCTATTTCTTATTTAAAGCGCTTTCCTACAGACTTTATCAAGATTGACAGGAGCTTTGTGAAGTCGATGACTGACGTTAGCAATGATAAGGTGCTGTGCGAAGCTATTATTGTGATGGCGAATAAACTCGGAATAAAGGTAGTAGCGGAAGGTGTCGAGACACAAGAACAATACGATATTCTAAAAAGCATGGGCTGTGATTATGCGCAGGGTTATTTCATTGCAAAACCGCTCAGCAAATCAGACTTTGAGTCCTTTTGGGAGAGGCACTAGCGCAACTTTGCCGCGCTAGTGCTTAATTTAATCGGGCTTAAGACAGCGTTGCTAACGCTTTACCAGAGTATTGCTCTAGTTCGTTGGTGCGGTTTTCTTTTATTTTGTTTGCCCAGTTCGGATCTTGTAGTAGCGCTCTTCCTACAGCAACCAGATCAAATTCGCCAGCGTCTAAACGTTCAAGTAAATCATCGACTGAGCGAGTGCTGGAATCTTGCCCTTTGAATGCGCCGAAGAAGTCGTCATTGAGCCCAACTGACCCTACCGTTATGGTGGGCTTGCCAGTTAATTTTTTCGTCCAGCCTGCAAGGTTTAAATCACTGCCTTCAAATTCGTTTTCCCAATAGCGGCGCTGAGAACAATGAAAAACATCTACTCCAGCTTCACTTAGCGGAAGAAGAAACTGTTCTAGTTCTTGGGGCGTGTGCGCTAAACGAGCGGTGTAATCTTGTTGTTTCCACTGCGAATAGCGCAGTACGATCGGAAAATCGGGACCGGTTGCATCACGTATGGCTTTAATTATTTCAACCGCAAATCGTCCACGATTTTCCATGTTACCGCCCCAACTGTCAGTTCGCTGGTTTGTGCCTTCCCAGAAGAACTGGTCGATTAGATAACCATGAGCACCGTGAATCTCAATTCCATCCATACCGATAGTTTTGGCATCTGCTGCTGCTTGTGCAAAGGCAGTAATCACGGATTCAATGTGTTCAACGGTCATAGGTTCAGCGCCCTGTTTTCCTGGTTTGAATAAACCTGAAGGCCCTGCACTTGGAAGTTCAGGATAAGGCGCTTTTTCCGCTACCCTCGCCATACCCACGTGCCATAGTTGAGGCATAATTTTCCCACCGACACTGTGAACTTCATCTACCACATTTTTCCAACCGGCTAGCGCTTCATCGCCATGGAATTGAGGGATATTTGCATCCATCGTAGCGACTTTATCGTTTACTGTAGTGCCCTCGGTGATAATCAAACCTGTGCCACCTTGAGCTCGGCGTTTATAGTAACCAGCTACATCGTTGGTAGGTACGCCGTTAGGCGAAAATTGACGAGTCATGGGGGCCATAACAATTCGGTTGGTTAACGATAAGTTGCCCTTTGAGTAAGGCTTAAACAGTGCGTTAGCTGCCATTTTTTGTTCCTGATTTCTTTATTGCAATTGGGGCCGTTTGTACTTTCATCATAGAAAATGAAACGCCGCCATTATTATAGAAGTGTTAAACAAGTCATTAAGTTGGGGATTGTTGAGTCTTGATGTACAACAAAGAATAACTGGCTCTAGTATATCCTGCGTGATGTGTTGCAGGAGTAACATGATGGCTACCCAACTAAAAAACTATGGTTGATTCTAGATACTACTGTCGAGTGAGGGCAAGTCAATTTTCAAATGTTGATAGTAAGCCATAAGTAAAAGTGAGCTAAGAGCTCCATATCAGAAGCTCTCTTTCAGATATGAGCAGGCTTAATCTAAAATCTCTACAATTTCCCTTGTGGCTTGAATAAGGCGTACCACTTTGTTTTCAATGCGAACTGTTACTAACCCGTCTCCTCCCAAAGGCACAATGATGCGGGCATGGTTGTAAATATCACGATCTAAACGATTTCCAACGGCTAGCTTTTTTTCCCAACCCGGCGGTAATTCACCTGTTCGTTCATACTTCTTCTCTATACCCGGAGGGAGTGATTTATCTTTATGAGGGTTAGGGTTGGCGCAAGCAGGTAAACTATTTGCTGCTAGTACGGTTGTTATTCCGATAATAGGTAGAACTTTCATTGTTAACCTCGCAAATTACGTGAAAGCGATGCCCCATTTTGATGTAATTATCTACGCAAACTATTGCGATAGTGCTTTGAACAAAAGGGCATGTAGACTCTGCATTAAAATAACTGTTTTTAGACAATCAGCAATTAAAAATAGAGAAGTCTACAAGGTGTATACGAAAATCATACCAGGCCGAGTCTACATGCTAAAAAAATCTAAAATTAGGCGTGCGGTGTGTTAACGTTAAAACGTTTATAATTGCTAACGAGCAAGAAAAACGATAGTTGAGTCTAAAACAAAGAACGTGACATTTTATAAGTGACGAATGAAGGATGACAATGAGCGATATTGCATTTACCCGTGAGGAAAAAGACGCGCTAGTCGCTAAACTGCAACGATATTTTGATGATGAATTAAGCGTGGAACTTGGTCAATTTGACGGAGAATTTCTTCTGGACTTCATTAGTAAAGAAATGGGCGCATCGTTTTATAATAAAGGCGTAAACGACGCGAGAGCCGTTGTAGCATCTCGCTTACAGGTCATTGATGAAGAATTGTATGCCATCGAAAAAGTACTTTAAATTGAGAAATAAATTAAGCCTGCATTTGCAGGCTTAATCATTAGATGGCCAATCAATACCATTACGTTAGAAATGAGCTGTATTAGAGTTCCTGACGGGTAGGTCTGATGATCATTTCGTTTATGTCTACGTCGCCAGGCTGCTCTATGGCAAACGTTACTGCACGTGCAATAGCATCTGCATCGATAGCATCGTCATACATATCATCTGCCATTTGCTTTGAGTCTTTGTGAGAAATGTGGTCAGTAAGTTCTGTCGCCACTGCACCAGGTGAGATGTTGGTAGAGCGAATTTCACCATTTGACTCCCTGCGAATGCCTTCACTTATTGCTTTAACAGCGAATTTAGTTGCGCAATAAACCGTTGCTCCAGGGAACACAACATGACCTGCCACAGAGGAAAGATTGATAATATGCCCGCTTTTTTGCTCTCGCATTTGTCCTAATACAGCTGCTACTCCATACATAACGCCTTTTATGTTTACATCTATCATCTGATCCCACTCGTCAACTTTCATCTCGTCAAGCGGAGCGAGTGGCATAAGACCAGCATTGTTGACGAGCACGTCAATACGCCCATAGGCATCTATGGCCGCTTTCGCAAGCGCCTTGACGTCATCCTTTTTCGTGACATCTACCGTTTGATAAGTAGCTTGGCCACCTGAAGATTCAATTTCATCTACAAGTTTTTTAAGACGGTCTTCACGGCGGGCGCCCAACACTAATTTAGCACCTTTATCCGTAAGCATTTTCGCCGTTGCTTCTCCAAGCCCGCTACTTGCACCTGTAATGATGACAACTTTTCCAGAAACTTCGCTCATAACATTATCCTTACGTTTGATTAGTGTTAAGTTGCTACGTAAAACTATTGAAGTGGATTACTCTAACGCGCAGAAACACTGTGAGAGTGATAGTGAGAGCGATGAATGAAAATTTTACAGCGGTACTTTTATTTTTAGCGGGCATTTAGCCACGCAACAACAAGGAAGAATTTCATCGTCGTCAATGAAGGCGAGGGGATCTGTGGTGTACTCAACTTCGCCTTCAATTAGCTTTGTGCGGCATGCACCACAAAAGCCTTCACGACAATGGTAGTGAATATGAACGTCCGCTGCTTCAAGGGCGTTTAAGATAGTGGAATCAGAAGGGGAAATAATCGCCCCCACATCGACAACGTCGATGCGGAGTGATTTATCGTTGCTGCTCATTAAGCTGTAGTTTTACAGCTCAAAATCAGCAAAGTCGTCTTCGCTCACGGCAGAGTCGATTTGACCAACAAGATAAGAGCTGATTTCAGACTCTTGAGGTGCCACTTGCACGTTGTCTGAATTCAAATAGTTATTCATCCATGGAAGTGGATTACTGCTTATCTCAAACGGGGTGTCTAGACCAATAGCAGACATACGTTGATTCGCAATGTACTCAACGTACTGGCAAAGAATTTCTTTATTCAAACCAATCATTGAGCCGTTTTGGAACAAGTAGTCAGCCCACTGCTTTTCTTGCTCGACAGCGTTCATGAAGATAGCACGCGCTTCTTCTTTACATTCTTCTGCAATTTGCGCCATTTCAGGGTCATCTTTACCCTTAGCCCACAAATTAAGGATATGCTGTGTTGAAGATAAGTGTAGATTCTCGTCACGGGCAATCAAACGAATAATCTTAGAATTACCTTCCATCAGCTTCCGTTCAGCGAAAGCGAATGTGCAGGCAAAAGACACGTAGAAACGGATTGCTTCCAGTGCGTTCACCGAGTTCATGCATAGGTAAAGCTTCTTCTTAAGCTCATACATGTTGATAGTGTGTGCAACACCATTCACTGTATGTACGCCTTCACCCTGTGTCTGCCAAAGCTGAGTGGCGAAAATGAGATCATCGTAATATTTAGAAATATCAGCAGCACGTCGCTTAATTTCGTCATTCACTACGATATCTTCGAATATTTCGCTTGGGTCTGAGAACAAGTTTCTCAAAATATGGGTATACGAACGTGAGTGAATAGTCTCGAAGAAAGACCATGTTTCAACCCAAGTTTCTAACTCTGGTAGTGAAATAATAGGCAAGAACGCGATGTTCGGGCTACGGCCTTGCACCGAATCTAACAGGGTTTGGTACTTAAGGTTTGAAATAAAGATGTGCTTTTCTGGGTCGGTCAATTTTTGGAAATCAACACGGTCGCGAGAAACGTCAACTTCTTCAGGGCGCCAAAAAAAGCTAATTTGCTTCTCAATAAGCTTTTCGAATATGGCATGCTTTTGCTGGTCGTAGCGTGCAACGTTTACGGGGTTACCGAAAAACATCGGCTCGATCAATGGATTAGTACTTTGCTGATTAAACGTAGTGTATTTCATGATGGCCTAACTAAAAACTTAATGATTAACGCGTATTATTGTTTGTGTTCTTGCTGCGAAACGTTAATGGCAAATGCAGTTAACTCCTTTTATGCATTTGCCATTTAAAGAGGGGGCGTGTTCTAAATCTTACACGCACCACCTGCACAATCATCATCTTCCTCTACAACCACTTCTTCTTGACGTGGCATAGGCTCGCTCGCTTTAGCATCGAGAGCAGATGTGTCTGACGCGCCGTCGCGAGTGTTATGATAGTAAAGTGTTTTAACACCCAGTTTATACGTAGTAAGAAGGTCCTTAAGAAGAAGCTTCATTGGTACCTTGTTACCTTCGTAACGGCTTGGATCGTAGTTGGTATTCGCTGAGATAGTTTGGTCGATAAACTTCTGCATGATACCAACAAGTTGTAGGTAACCATCGTTTGAAGGAATATCCCAAAGTAGCTCGTATTGGTCTCTTAGCGTTTCGTACTCAGGTACAACTTGCTTAAGAACACCATCTTTACTCGACTTAATGCTGATAAAACCACGCGGTGGCTCAATGCCGTTTGTCGCGTTTGAAATCTGAGAAGACGTCTCTGACGGCATTAATGCTGACAGCGTAGAGTTACGCAAACCGTGAGTTTTGATTTCTTCACGAAGTGCATCCCAGTCGTAATGAAGTGGTTCATTACATACGCTATCAAGATCTTTCTTGTAGCTATCAATTGGCATGATGCCTTGAGAATAGGTGGTTTCGTTAAACTTAGGACACGCACCTTTTTCTTTCGCAAGATTGTTCGACGCTTTAAGTAGATAGTACTGCATTGCTTCGAACGTGCGGTGAACTAGACCGTTCGCGCTGTGATCAGAATACTTAACGCCATTTTTAGCAAGGTAGTATGCAAAGTTGATAACACCAACACCTAGCGTACGACGTCCCATCGTAGCATTATATGCAGCAGGAACGGGGTAGTCCTGGTAGTCAAGCAGGTTATCTAGCGCACGTACTGCAAGGTCAGACAACTCTTCAAACTCGTCCAGTGACTTAATCGCACCTAAGTTAAACGCTGACAGCGTACATAGTGCAATTTCACCGTTCTCATCATTAACGTGCTGAAGCGGCTTAGTAGGTAGCGCAATTTCAAGGCACAGGTTGCTCTGACGAACTGGTGCAACTTCTGGGTTAAACGGGCTGTGCGTATTACAGTGGTCAACGTTTTGTAGATAAATACGACCTGTGCTTGCACGCTCTTGCATGAACAAGCTGAATAGCTCCATGGCTTTAATTTGCTTTTTGCGGATGCTGTCGTCGTTTTCGTATTTAACGTATAGCTCTTCAAACTTCTCTTGGTCAGCGAAGAATGCATCGTAAAGACCTGGAACGTCAGACGGGCTAAATAGTGAGATATAGCCGTCTTTCATCATGCGCTGGTACATTAGTTTGTTGAACTGAACGCCGTAATCTAAGTGACGTACACGGTTTTCTTCAACACCACGGTTGTTCTTAAGCACTAACAGTGATTCAACTTCCATATGCCAGATAGGGTAGAACAGCGTAGCAGCGCCACCACGAACACCACCTTGTGAACAGCTTTTAACGGCTGTTTGGAAGTATTTGTAGAACGGAATACAACCCGTATGGAATGCTTCACCGCCGCGAATAGGGCTACCTAGTGCGCGTATACGGCCTGCATTTACACCGATACCAGCGCGCTGGCTTACGTATTTAACAATGGCACTTGCCGTTGCATTGATTGAATCTAAGCTGTCGCCGGTTTCGATAAGTACACATGAGCTAAACTGGCGAGTAGGCGTACGTACGCCAGCCATAATAGGTGTAGGCAATGACAGCTTGAATGTTGAAGCGGCATCATAGAAGCGGCGGATGTAGTCCATACGCGTCGCTTTATCGTAATTTGCGAAAAGGCATGCCGCCACTAAGATATATAGGAACTGAGCACTTTCGTAGATTTCACCTGTAACTCGGTTTTGAACCAGGTATTTACCTTCGAGCTGTTTAACTGCAGCGTAGCTGAAGTTCATGTCTCGCCAATGGTCGATATACGAGTCCATTTCAGCGAATTCTTCAGGCGTGTAGTCTTCAAGCAGGTGCTTATCGTATTTGCCCATATCAACCATTTTACCTACATGCTCAAGTAGGGCAGGCGGCTCAAATTGACCATAGGCTTTTTTGCGAAGGTGGAAAATGGCCAAGCGCGCAGCCAGGTATTGATAATCTGGCGCATCGGTAGAAATAAGATCTGCCGCTGATTTGATCAGGGTTTCATGGATCTCGCTAGTATTGATACCGTCATAAAACTGGATTTGTGCCTTGATTTCAACTTGTGAAACTGAAACGTTTTTAAGTCCTTTGGCTGCCCATGTCACGACTTTGTGGATTTTCTCTAAGTCGATGGACTCTTTTTCACCGTTGCGTTTGGTGACTAATAAGTTGTTGTTCATGTTACTGGCCGTTTGTCTGTTAGCGCTTGATGCGTGGGCTATGTAATGCCCATTTTCATTTTTAATTTATTGAGTGTGAGTGAGATTATCACCATTGGCTCACGCCAGATAACAACACACACGAAAGCGGCCTAAACCAATACCGAAAGTACAAAGTAGAGACTGCTCATTTAATTTTTTCACTGCATTTATATTTTCAGCGAGGTTGATGTCACACACTGCATATGGCATTGCCATAATCTCGTTAGCGATCTGTGCGATCCCAGAAAATCTGCATTGGGATCACGTGCTGAATTAAACACAAGATAGTGAGGTTTTAGTCTTAATGCAACCCAATATCTGGTGGTATTTCAAGCACTCAATCTGGCATGAAATTTATGTTAGTAACAACTAACTTTTTAGCGTTCTACAAGCGTAAAATATCTGGATTGCAAGCATTTTTAATTATTTCTTCGACATAAAAATTAATTTATTCTTAGAAAATAGTTTTTATATAAACACGATATATGGTGTTTAAAATATCGCCGCAACCCAATATATAGTGTTAAATTAATTTTGCGCTACTGTATATAGTAAGTAGTTAACGTCGACATTATTCGCAGAGAGATAAAAGCCTTGAGAAATTGGGTCCATGTGTAGACCTGTCATATCTCGAGGCAGCAAACCAGCATGATCGGTCATCGCCATAAGTTCAGATGGTTTGATGAACTTACTGTGATCATGGGTGCCTTTTGGAACCAGTTTAAGGATATATTCCGCTCCTACGATCCCCATCAGATACGACTTTAGGTTTCGGTTAAGCGTAGAAAAGAAAACATGGCCACCAGGCTTAACCAACTTAGCACAGGCCAGTACAACAGAAGCAGGGTCGGGTACATGCTCTAACATTTCCATACAGGTTACCACGTCGAACTGTCCTGCATTTGCTTCTGCGAATGCTTCGGCAGTTGAACATACGTAGTCAACTTTTACACCTGATTCTAAACCGTGCAGCTTCGCTACTTCTAACGAGGCTTCTGCCATATCTAAACCTGTTACCGTCGCGCCTGCACGCGCCATAGACTCTGCTAAAATACCGCCACCACAGCCAATATCGACGACTTTTTTGTCAAACAGGCCTTCACTGTGTTGATTAATGAAGTCTAAGCGAAGTGGGTTAATAAGGTGCAATGGCTTAAATTCGCCTTCTGGATCCCACCAGCGTGAAGCGAGTTCAGAGAACTTATTGATTTCTTGTTGATCGACGTTCGTCATGAGTAAAACAATCCTTAATCTATCTCTTTTTAAGATATCGTAAATCGAGGTTATGTTTCACTGTTTTTAAACAGAAATAGACAAATTATAAGAAGGGTCGAACGAAAAATAATCGCTTGCCTTTTAGTTGATTAATAAGCGTAATTAAGCGCTACATAATTCTGTCATCAAGTGGTACACTCGAAGCACGATTATGACCCACATAATAATAACAGTGCGCTCCCACGCCTTGTTTTCACAATGATGTGAAGCGAAGTGCTGGATAACGCAGAACAAACCAAGATAAAGGGATTAAGCAGTTTATGTCTGATAACGCTAAAGAAATCCTCCCCGTTAATATTGAGGAAGAGTTAAAGAACTCTTACCTTGATTACGCGATGAGCGTTATTGTCGGGCGAGCCTTGCCTGACGTAAGAGATGGCTTGAAGCCAGTGCACCGTCGTGTGCTGTTCGCAATGAACGAACTGAAAAACGACTTTAACAAGCCATACAAAAAATCTGCCCGTGTGGTAGGTGACGTAATTGGTAAATATCACCCTCACGGTGACTCTGCAGTTTACGACACTATTGTTCGTATGGCCCAACCGTTCTCACTTCGCTATATGCTAGTAGACGGTCAAGGTAACTTCGGATCGGTAGACGGCGACTCTGCTGCTGCGATGCGTTATACCGAAGTTCGCATGGCTAAAATTGCGCACGAGTTACTTGCCGATTTAGATAAAGAGACCGTAGATTTCGTACCTAACTACGATGGTACAGAGCATATTCCTGAAGTATTACCAACGAAGGTGCCTAACCTTCTTGTTAACGGCTCATCGGGTATTGCGGTTGGTATGGCGACGAATATTCCGCCACATAACCTTTCCGAAGTGATCAACGGCTGCGTAGCGTTAATTCAAGATCCGTCTATTACCATCGACGACTTGATGACACATATCCCAGGTCCAGATTTCCCAACGGCAGCTATGATCAGTGGGCGCAAGGGAATTGAAGATGCGTATCGCACAGGTCGCGGTAAAATTTATCTTCGTGCTAAGGCGGAAATTGAAACTGACAGCAACGGTAAAGAAACCATTGTTGTTAACGAGATCCCTTACCAGGTTAACAAAGCGCGTCTTATTGAAAAGATTGCTGAACTGGTAAAAGAAAAGCGCATCGAAGGCGTTTCTGCACTGCGAGACGAGTCTGATAAAGACGGTATGCGCATTGTTATCGAAGTTAAACGCAACGAATCTGCTGAAGTCCTACTTAATCATTTATACGCGAATACCCAGCTTCAAACGGTATTCGGTATTAACATGGTTGCGCTTGATAACGGTCAGCCTAAGGTATTCAACCTCAAAGAAACGCTAGAATGCTTTATTCTTCACCGCCGTGAAGTAGTAACACGTCGTACTGTTTTTGAATTACGTAAAGCCCGTGACCGTGCTCACATTCTTGAAGGTTTGGCGATAGCGCTTGCGAACATCGACCCAATTATCGAGTTGATTAAAGCGTCACAAAGCCCAGCAGACGCCAAGAAATCGCTTGTAGCACAAGGTTGGGACTTAGGTGATGTAGCGCAAATGCTTGAGCGTGCAGGCGATGACGCTGCACGCCCTGATTGGCTAATGCCAGAATTTGGTATTCGCGACGGCAAGTACTACCTGACAGAACAGCAAGCGCAAGCTATTCTTGACCTTCGCTTACACAAGCTAACGGGTCTTGAGCACGAGAAGATCCTTGAAGAGTACAAGCAACTTCTAGAGATCATCGCAGAACTTCTTCACATCCTAAATAGCCCAGAGCGCTTGATGGAAGTGATTCAAGAAGAACTTGAAAAAGTACGTGATGAATTTGGTGATGAGCGTCGTACTGAAATTACGGCAGCAAGTCACGATATTGATATTGAAGATCTTATAGAGCAAGAAGATGTTGTAGTAACGCTTTCTCGCGAAGGTTATGTGAAATATCAAAAACTTACAGACTACGAAGCACAGCGTCGTGGTGGCCGTGGTAAATCAGCAACCAAGATGAAAGATGAAGATTTCATCGAAAGATTATTGGTAGCGAATACCCACGATCACATACTTTGCTTCTCAACCCGCGGTCGCTTGTACTGGTTGAAAGTATATCAGTTGCCGTTTGCTAGCCGTAACGCGCGCGGACGCCCAATTGTTAACATCCTACCGCTTGAAGAAAACGAACGTATTACTGCTATTCTTCCTATTAAAGAGTTTGAAGAAGGCAAGTTTGTACTTATGGCGACGGCAAACGGTACGGTTAAAAAGACTGACCTGAGCCTATATTCTCGCCCACGTTCAAGCGGTATTATCGCCGTTAACCTGAACGAAGGGGATGAGCTGATTGGTGTTGATATCACTCACGGTGATGACGACATAATGTTGTTCTCTGATGCAGGTAAAGTGGTTCGCTTCAACGAGAAGCTTCGCGACAGCGAAACCGGTGAAGTTAAGCGCGACCCAGAAACAGGTGAAGAGCTTCTGGCACTTCGTCCTATGGGAAGAACAGCCACAGGTGTTCGCGGTATACGTCTGCAAGATGGTCAAAAAGTAGTATCACTTATTGTTCCTAAAGGCGACGGCCCAATCCTGACAGCGACAGAGAATGGTTTCGGTAAGCGTACTCCGCTTGAAGATTACCCTGCTAAGAGCCGTGCGACACAAGGTGTTGTATCAATTAAGGTGTCTGAGCGTAATGGTAAAGTGGTTGGCGCGGTTCAAGTAGACGAAACCAATGAAATTATGCTTATTAGTGACCAAGGCACACTGGTTCGTACCCGTGTAGGTGAAGTGTCAGTAGTAGGCCGTAACACACAAGGCGTTCGCTTAATACGTACAGTAGAAGGTGAGCACGTTGTAGGGTTACAACGCATTGAAGAAGTGGAAGAGTTACAAGAATTCGATGAAGACGGTAACCTAATCATTTCAGACGATGCGCCAGAACAAGCAGAAACTGCTGTTCAAGAGCAAGAGAACACCGCAGAAGACGGTGACGGCTCAACGACAGAAGAGTAGGGATAAGGCGCAGGTATTCATACTTGCGCATTATCAGTGTTCTTTCAAACAAGCGGCTTAAGCCGCTTGTTTACCTAATAGACCCGCAAAACGTTCAAAACAAAGCGAGTTAAACGGTAATTATCTACAGGTGTTGAAAAACGCGATGAAAGAGGTTTTTAATTTTAGTGCTGGCCCGGCTATGCTTCCAAAAGAAGTCATGGAAAAAGCACAATCAGAATTTACAAATTGGCGCGATCTAGGCTGCTCTGTAATGGAAGTAAGCCATCGTGGTAAAGACTTCATTGAAATAGCGGCAAAAGCTGAGCAAGATTTGCGAGATTTATTGTCCATTCCTTCCAACTACCATGTGCTGTTCACGCACGGTGGTGGGCGTGGGCAATTTGCCGCTGTACCACTCAACTTATCCAACGCTAACGATACCAGTCTTCACCTAGTCAGCGGTTCTTGGTCTAAAGGTGCCGTTGACGAAGCAAACAAATACAACCACGCCAAAGTGGTGGGTGAAGTGTCTGAAAAAGACGGCTGTCACTACGTTGCGCAGCCTCAGCTGAGCGAGATTGATCAATCTGCCGCGTATTACCATTTCTGTCCAAATGAAACCGTTGATGGAATCGCTTTTGATTGGCTACCAGAGTCGGGCAAGGTTCCGCTGGTTTCTGATATGTCTTCGACTTTATTGTCACAGCCGTTAGATGTAGCAAAGCATGGCGTTATATACGCTGGGGCACAAAAGAATATCGGCCCAAGCGGCTTATCAGTTGTTATTGTTCGCGAAGACCTGGTTGGCAAAGCACGTAAAGAAACGCCGTCTATCTTCGATTATGCATTAGCGGCAAAGTCTGACTCTATGTACAACACACCGCCAACGTTCTCATGGTACTTAGCGGGGCTTGTATTTGAATGGCTTAAAGATATGGGCGGCGTTGACGCTATGGCTAAACGCAATGCTGAAAAGGCGGCGTTATTATATTCAGCCATCGACAGCTCTGACTTCTATTCAAGTAAAGTTCACCCTGACAACCGTTCAAAAATGAACGTGCCGTTTCATTTAGCCAATTCTGAACTTGACGGATTGTTCCTTAAACAGTCACAAGAAGCAGGGTTACTTGCTCTTAAAGGGCATCGTTCAGTAGGGGGCATGCGTGCCAGTATTTATAATGCAATGCCAGTAGAGGGCATTGTTGCGCTAGTTGAATTTATGCGCGAATTTGAAAGAGTGAATGGATAAAATGGAGCAGTTAACATTAGACCCGATTGCAAAAGTATCGGGAGAGGTCAATGTACCTGGCTCAAAAAGTCTGTCTAACCGCGCACTACTACTAGCCGCGTTAGCTGAAGGTGAAACTGAATTAACTAACTTGCTTGATAGCGAAGATATTGAGCATATGCTTAATGCACTCACTAAATTAGGCATTAACTATCGCTTGAGCGAAGACAAAACGCAATGCGTTGTACAAGGTAACGGAGGCGCGTTCAACGTAGCTGAACCCTTAGAGCTTTTCCTAGGCAATGCCGGTACAGCAATGCGACCTTTGTGCGCGGCACTTGCTGCTAGTAATGTCGACACAGTACTTACCGGTGAACCACGCATGGAAGAGCGTCCAATTGGTGATTTAGTGGATGCGCTGCGCGAAGCTGATGCTGAAGTAACCTATCTCAAAAACGAAGGTTTCCCGCCGCTTCAAATTAAAGGTAAAACTTTAAACGGTGGCGAAATGTCGGTGGACGGCAGTGTATCTAGCCAGTTTTTAACAGCCCTTTTAATGGCTGCGCCGTTATTTTCTGGTGATGTGACTATTCGCATAAAAGGTGAGTTGGTTTCTAAGCCTTATATCGATATAACGTTAGATACCATGGCGAAGTTTGGCGTTACTGTTAAAAATGATAACTACCAAACGTTCACGATTTCTGGTGACGCTAAGTATATTGCGCCGGGTAAATTTATGGTTGAAGGCGATGCATCGTCAGCATCTTACTTCCTTGCAGCCGGTGCCATTAAAGGTGGGACGGTACGCGTAACCGGAATTGGCCAGAACAGCATTCAAGGTGACATTCGTTTTGCTGATGTACTTGAGGCCATGGGTGCAACGGTGGTTTGGAACGATGAGTATGTTGAAATAACGGGTGCGCCGCTTAAAGGCGTGAACATGGATATGAACCATATTCCAGATGCGGCCATGACCATCGCGACTACGGCATTGTTTGCTGAAGGTCCAACTACCATGACTAATATTTATAACTGGCGTGTTAAGGAAACAGACCGTCTTGCGGCTATGGCCACCGAGCTTCAAAAGTTGGGTGCGAAAGTGGAAGAAGGGAATGACTATATTAAAGTGTGGCCGACTGACTCGCTAAAACATGCTGAGATAGACACGTATAACGACCATCGCATTGCCATGTGCTTCTCGCTTGTTGCGTTAAGCGATACTCCGGTAACAATAAACGATCCGGGTTGTACACGTAAAACCTTCCCCGACTATTTTACCCGCTTTAAAACTTTATATAGCGCGTAAAAGCCTTGTATAAATAAGTCACAGGTTAATGAAGGGCTACGTAGGTTAACTCTTTAGTTGCTTCGTTGATCTGAATCAGATTTATCCTAATGTACAATGCCGTCACTAAGAGGCGGCATTGCTTATCTTGCACTAAAGCGTATAATTATGCGCGATTTTTTAGTAATTTAAACGAT
>NZ_JAFLMX010000070.1:0-7091 GCF_017849675.1 Alteromonas sp. AO-Serp | reverse complement strand
GTTTTGAAGTGGTTTTCTCTCGCTGTACGGAAAAATTCAGCCAAGCAAGAATGACAATTTTCGCTACAGGCACCACCACGCTGGCAATAAGAATAATGATCGCGACAGGGTACGAGCCAGACTCCCATAGCGAAATAACACCACCAATGATGGTATTCGGTGTTTCTTGCCCGAAAAATTCAGTGTACATAATTGGTAATACATTCGCAGGAATATATAAGATACAGGCGGTTACCAACAGTGCCCACGTGCGTTGAATACTTTCTTTCGCCTGCGCTTCGCCAAGCGGCTTAGGTTGTGGAGGCTGCCCTTGAGATAACCACATAGCGTAGCGTGTAGGGTCGAATTGGGATATACATAGTGCGGTGAACGCTGAAAAACCAATAAAAGCGTAGAAGGATAACCCGATAGAAACATCGGCCAGTTCGGTAATTTTAATCAAGCTCACTAAGGTACCGACAAGAAAGATTTCAGCCATGCTCCATGGTAAGAGCGCTTTTACTAACTTGAACAACCTGGGCAAGTAAAAGGGGCGGCGATTTTGCAACTGAGCTAATGACAACAGTAACATTCCAGCTAATACCATTCCGGGCAGTAATAGCGTCGCTAAAGTGGTTATTATGGCTAATGATAAATAGTCGTTTTCGATGAGTACTGTAATGCCGGTGGGCAAATCTATACTGTGTTTTTGGCCGCTCGCTTTAAATGTTAGAAAATTAAAGGGCAAAGAGAGCAGTAAAAAAATAATAGCACTGAAGGTATAAGCGAGTAAGTTTTCGCTTGCGCCATTTCGATGGGATATTAGCGTATGGTTACATACTGGGCACACGGCCCGTTGCCTGTGCGCGAGGGCGGGAATGCGTACCTTAGTATGGCATTGCTCACAAACTATAGATAACGTATTAGATTCAGCCATAAGGTTTTTGCACGCTACTTTTTGTATGTTAAATGTATGATAGTTAGCAGCCTAGATATATAACCCGTTGATTTTTAGAACCAACAGCATAGCTTATTGCGGTCACGTCGGGAAGTAAAGCCAGTCGTATTTAGAAGTATAACAACAATAATTGACGATTAAATAATGGAAACAACAAACTACATTCGCAACGTTTATGAAAAAGTAAAGAAGCAAGGAAGCCGTTTATTTTTGAAAAGGCGAATTGGCTTTTTACGGTTTTGGGTGAGTATCACCTTCGCCCAGCGGTGTTATTTTCTGGCAACCAGCATGCTTCTTATACAGCTGCTCTTGAATATAGAAAGTGGTTTGTTCGAAGCTATTATGTTTGGTTTTGCGCTTGTTGGTATTGTTAGTGAAACCTGGCCTAAGTTCATGGTGCTTTGGAATAGCTTGCCCGGGAAAGCGGTTATCTTGTTCGTTTACGCCATTATCGCTAACTTTGCGCTAGCTTCTGCCAGTGGCATGGTGAATAGCATAACCGGTGTGTCTGCGAGCGCGTTACCTTATAGCCATAATTTCGCACTAATTCTAATGGTGCCTAGTTGGTTTTTCGTTACCACGTTAATGGCGCTAGTCGGCGGCATGCTGGTAATTTTTGTTTATTTGTTTTTCTTATTACTGCTTAAACCTTTTGGTGTTCAAAGGTTGTGGCACCAACCCGGATATCGTTTTGTTTTATCCACTGCCGTAGCGAGGTTTGTTTGGACGCTGGGGGTTGCCCTGCAGCTTGGCATTTTAGCTGGGCAGGTTGGATTACTTTCTGAATTCAGTAGTGATAGTGCTAACCCGTTAATAACCATAGAAGAAACTGAAAATAAGCGTGAGAACAGTGAATCGCAACTTACTGAGGAACAAGCTGAAGATGTTTCTGAACTAGAAAGAGATTTAACTACGCTTTTAACTAACGCTAAACAAAAGAGCGTTGATTACAAAAAAGCGCAGCGACAGGCACTGGCAAATTTTATCTATGAATTTGAAGCAGACTCGCGATCTCGTTGTGCTCATCCGGAAGGAACCCGCGTCATAGAGCTTAACGATTACGAAATTTTGCAGATTGAAAAGACGGCAGAAACAGCTGAAGGTTTCGTATACACGGTTGAGCCCTGTCGTTCAGCTGCCATTGGCCTTTCAATAAATCCGTAAGGTTTTGTCGAGTTAGATTAAGCGTAAAAGACAATAGAAAAAGCCCGCCTACAGATTTCTGCAGGCGGGCTTTTCAATGAAGTTGGCAAGCTTAGAAGCTAGCGTTGCCCGGTGTTCGTGGGAATGGGATCACGTCACGTACGTTTTGCATGCCGGTTACGTATGCTACAAGACGCTCGAAACCAAGACCGAAACCTGAGTGAGGTACGGTGCCGTAGCGGCGAAGGTCGCGGTACCACGCGTAGTCTTCTTTCGATAGACCCATTTCGTCAAGGCGTGCATCGAATACGTCTAGGCGTTCTTCACGTTGTGAACCACCGATGATTTCACCGATGCCTGGCGCAAGTACGTCCATAGCTGCAACTGTCTTACCGTCATCGTTAATGCGCATGTAGAACGCCTTAATGTCTTTCGGATAGTTCTGCATAATAATTGGCGCACCGACGTGCTCTTCAGCAAGGTAGCGCTCATGCTCAGAAGATAAATCGATACCCCATTCAACAGGGAACTCGAATTCTTTGCCGCAGTTTTGCAGAATTTCGATAGCGTCTGTGTAGTCCATGCGAACAAAGTCAGAGTTTACTAACTTTTCTAAACGCTCAATGGCGTCTTTCTTAATACGCTGAGCAAAGAACGCCATGTCGTCAGGCAGCTCTTCAAGCACGGCCTTACATACATACTTCAGCATGTCTTCAGCTAGTTGTGCTACATCTTTCAATTCAGCAAACGCCACTTCAGGCTCAATCATCCAAAACTCTGCAAGGTGGCGAGATGTGTTTGAGTTTTCTGCACGGAACGTAGGTCCAAAGGTGTATACCTTAGACATAGCTGTACAATATGTTTCAGCGTTAAGCTGACCTGATACCGTTAGGTAGGTTTCCTTGCCGAAGAAATCTTCTGAGTAGTCAACATTGCCTTTGTCGTCGCGTGGAAGGTTCATCATATCAAGCGTTGATACGCGGAACATTTCACCTGCACCTTCTGTATCGCTAGCCGTTAGAATTGGCGTAGAGATCCAGAAGTAACCTTTCTCATGGAAAAAGCGGTGAATCGCCTGCGACAAACAGTTGCGAACGCGGGTTACCGCGCCGATAACGTTAGTGCGAGGGCGTAGATGCGCATATTCGCGAAGGTACTCAATGCTGTGGCGTTTAGCTGCCATTGGGTATGTATCAGGGTTTTCTACCCAACCTAAAATTTCAACATCAGTTGCGTCAATTTCAACGGCTTGGCCTTGGCCCTGAGACTCTTTCACTGTACCGGTAACCGATAATGAACAGCCTGCTGTTAAGCGCTGAATATCGGCATAATTTGACAGAGAATTTAGCGCAATAACTTGTACAGGATCGAAGCAACTACCGTCGTGTAGTGCAATAAATGATAACCCCGCTTTAGAGTCGCGGCGTGTTCTTACCCAACCCTTTACGGTTACCGATTCGCCAACGGCGTACTTACCTTTAAGTACGTCAACTACGGGCGCATGCGTCATGTTAATTTCTCCGTCTTACTAATTTTATGTTGTTGCTTACTATTGAGTCATTTTCAACAACACAGTGCATTAAACTGTGAATGAAAAAATGCACTAAAATTTGCTTTATGGTCAATGTTTTTGGATTGCCATGCCGATAACTAACTAGAATCTATAATCGCTTTTTGCTTTTTAAAAAAGGCTTTTCGCAATTCGCTTAGCGCCAATGTAAGCAAAATACAGATCGAAACATGACTTGGTGATGTAAAAATAACCAATGAAATACAATCCAACAGCACGCTAGTATACCCAACAAAAAGCGGGATGCCAGAAAACAGAGTGACAAATGGGAAATAAAAATGATTCAAGCACGCCAGTGCCACAGCAAGCCCCAGAATCAAGTGCTACGCAAAGTGACACACGGCGTTCTAGCGATACTGAAAATGAGAGAAGTTCTATGACTTACGAGCAACTTGCCGAACGACGTTCAACGCCTCGTTCTAAAACACCATTTTACAAGGTCATGCTTGCACTAAACATCGTTGGCTGGGTAGGGATGGTAGTCGTATTAGTGCTATTTCACTATGCGCGCCCAGATTTTATCAGCGGCGTACAGCAATACTGGGGAATAAAAGGCGATACCAGCTGGTCTGAAAGTCATTTGTCAGCTATGACCATTATGCTGCAGGTATGTTTGGTAGTGAGTTTAGTTAGCATCATTATGCGAGCCAGGAGAAACCGTCGTCAAAGCGATAGCTTTGGCATAAACCTGTTTATTCTATTTGCGATTGCGGCAATAAGCTTAATTACGTTGGCCACCACACTGGGGCTGTAGATTGTCAAAGTTATTTGCATTTGGAGTTCGCCATAAGCGAAGACCAAAGGTAAAACAAACAACTCATTGAGCGTAGCGCTTTCGGAAGAACAGCGTTTATGTCACTTGATGGTTTAACCTAGGTATTCCCATCAAGTGATCAATATGCAAATCATATTTTGCTTACTATTGGCTTTCGGGAATAATTTAAATGAAAGCCGCTTGGATAAGCCAGTACGTATAAGCCGCGTAGGCCAGCACAAATGCACCACCTTCCAGACGGTTTAAACGTCCTTGGCGCTTAATGCCAATACAGAAAATGAATAGGGCAATGGTTGATGCGAACATCACCATAACGTCGCGGTATAAAAACTCAGAACCTACAGTCATTGGCTGAATGGTGCCTGCAATGCCCACTACTGCCAAAGTGTTGAACATATTAGATCCGATCACGTTACCAATGGCTAAATCGTGTTCGCCTTTCTTCACCGCCATTAGCGATGACGCAAGTTCTGGTAACGATGTACCAATTGCGATAACCGTCAACCCGATAATAGTATCGCTAACACCAAAGAAGGTGGCGACTTCTACCGCGCCCCATACCAGCATACGCGAGCTTGCAACTAGCAATAAAAGCCCTGCAATCAACCACATTACGTGGGTTTTTACTGTACCTTCGTTGCTATTAATCTCTTCATCGTATTCGTCGGCAAGGGCGTCTTTGTCGCCTTTCATGCCGTGATAAATACTCCAAGAAAGCAGAAGCACAAACAGTCCTAACAAAGAGAATGCGTCGTCTTTCGAGATATTTAAGTCCCACACCTGCCATGCGGCAAAGAAGGTGATGCCAAGTAAAACAGGCAGTTCTTTCTTAATGATTTCTGATTTAACCGCAATAGGACTAATGATAGCGGTAAGGCCAAGGATTAACAGAATATTGGCGATATTAGAGCCGTAAGCGTTACCGAGCGCTATCCCGGAGTTGCCCTGGATTGCAGCAAATATGGAAACAATAATCTCGGGGGCCGATGTACCAAACCCAATAATGAGCATACCGATGAGCAAGGGGGAAACACCGAAATGATTGGCTACCGATGCGGCACCACCTACAAACTTCCCTGCGCTCCAAAGCAAAACCGGTAATCCGATTAAAATAGCCAAGCTGGCTAATAACATACGTACTCCTTAAACCATTCGTATCTTGTTTGCTTACTTCAATGTATAGGCAAACTCAATAAACAAAAGTCGTTTCAATCTATTCAAATGCACATTAGTTTTCGTTGTCTTAACGATGAAAAAAAGCCGTGCTGATAATGCTATGCAAATGATGAGGAAAGCGTAAACTCAGCGCTACTTTAATCGTGTTTGTAAATTGACCAAACACGGCAATAATTTTAACTAACAACACACTATTTAGAAGCGAATTACATGCACAATACACTGATTGTTACTGATGATGTTACTCCTTTTTGTAACACAGCTTTAACCGTGCTGACTTTTCAAGATTATCTTGCTGAGTTTCCAAAGTTGAACGAGCCCAAAACACGCGTTATCAACATTTGTGATACTACGCGTTACTTAAGCGAAGGGTACTATTGTTCACTTTTGGCTCAGGCACGTAATCACTCTGTATTGCCTTCTGTAAACACCATTAACGATTTACGCATGGCGGAAGAAAAAAGTATCGATCGCATCGTATTCTCTTTGTCGGTATCCCAAGACAATACGGAAATTACTGATGAACCTATATTAGTACTTTTTGGCGAAGTGAAAGATCAGCGCTTTAAGCGTTTGGCGCGCCAAGCGTTTGAAAAATACCCGTACCCTGTTTTGGTGTTAAGCCCAACAGTTACCGATACGAAAGTGTCGCCTAAAGCCACGGGTAAAGTACAAATTGAAGGCTTTGCAAGCGTACAGGCAAAAGCGTTTAAGGACTTAAACGCCAAGCAACAAGCGCGTTTCATTGAGCAATTAGAAGCACATACCAAAATACAGTGGAAGGCTGGTAAAACGAGCAAACGTACTCGTTGGGACATGGCCATTTTGGTTAACCCTGAAGAGAGCACGCCGCCTAGCGATGAACGCGCCATTAAAAACTTTGTTAAAGCAGCTGAAAAAGTGGGCTTTCGCGCAGATGTGGTGAGTCGCCTGTCGCAAGAAGAATTGGGTCACTATGATGCATTGTTCATTCGTGAAACGACGGCGATTGACCATCATACTTACCGTTTAGCGCGTGCCGCAGAGCGAGAAGGCATTGTGGTTATGGACGATACGCAGTCAATTCTGCGCTGCTGTAACAAAGTGTACCTGCAGGATGCGTTTGCTTATCAGAAAGTGCCAGCGCCGAAAGCGACGTTTGTATCGAGCGCTACTGATGAAGTATGCGAAAAACTCATAGCTGACTTTGGTTTGCCGCTTGTTTTAAAACTGCCAGAAAGCTCGTTTTCCCGCGGCGTGCATAAAGCTGAAAATAAAGAAGCGTTAAAAACGCGCTTAGAACAAATGCTGGCTGAATCGGCACTTGTTTTGGTTCAGGAATATATATTCACTGAATTCGACTGGCGAATTGGTGTATTAGGTGGCAAACCTATTTACGCTTGCCAATACTTTATGGTGCGTAACCATTGGCAAATTTACAACCATCAGGGAGACCGATTCTCTTCGGGTGGATTTGCCACAATGCCAACGTTTGAAGTACCTAAGCCGGT
>NZ_JAFLMX010000150.1:0-18035 GCF_017849675.1 Alteromonas sp. AO-Serp | reverse complement strand
CCTCAAATGCACAAACAAAACATTCAAAGAACACGGTTAAAGATAACCGTCAATTTCCCTTGGTAATTAGCGACTACGACAGAATCGCGTGGTAATTAAAGTACGACAAAATCGCTTGGTGTTAACACCATAATTTGTAGTAGCTCATATCTGATCTCACAGTTTCGATGAGTCGGTTTTGACTCCATCTGACAGGCAGCTATGAGCGTAAAGCGGACGTTGGACATAACTTTTGCGCAAGTCCGCTTCAGACAATAAGCGGACGGTCAGGCTTATTACACTGGATTTCTGTCACTGGTCAGAAGCGGGAATAAAGTAGTTGAGGTGAGGCTAATCGTGCAGTTTGGCGCCTTTGATGATTTTATCCACAAGCTTTTTCTCAGCACAAATTGCAATGCCAACTACAGGCAAGTCTTCGGTTTTATATTTTTTGACAGTATTGCGATTCGATTCATCATCTCCGGTGGTAAACATATCTTCAATAAAAAGGGCTATTTTTTCGTTTTCGCGATTTGCCCGCTGAACAATTGTTAAAAGCTTATTTCTTTGAGCTTTCAAAACCATGGTGGGTTGAACACCTAATGGCAAATACTCTTTATCAGAAGCATCGGAATACGTACTTCCTTTTGTAATTTTATCTGTTGAAGTGACGCCTCCAGACAAAAACGCGACAACATTAAGTTTTTGCCATGTCGGTAAGTCACTGGCTATAACAATTGCGAATTTAGTATCAAACGTCATGTTTCACCTTTTTCATATCAAATATTACGTGGTATACAGAAAAGGGGTTATTCCCATATTTATGCCTACAAACACTAAAAAAAACGCCATCAACTTATTGACTATTGTTAGGTATCGTTCCTGTCTTATATTTCTGCCCAGAAGTTTGCCTAACAGGTAATATGACAGAGGGGCGCCGAATGCGAGAACAGCCAATCCTGCACACCACATTACGATATGCAGCCCCGTTATTCCTGCGGCTGGAAACTGAACCGTTGCAACAGGTAAGGCAACCGTTATACCTTTTGGATTCAGTAATTGAAGCATTAAGCCATCGCGTAACGAAAGAACCTTAGGTTCAGATTCAGGCTCATTAATTACTGGGCTAGTAAATATTTTGTATGCCAACCACAGGATGTAAAGAGCACCAATTACTGAGGTCCACTGCAACATATCCTCGTTCATCAGTTTTTCACCTACAATAGAAACAGACGAAAATAAGATAAACATAGCCAGAGCGACTCCAGCACAAAAAGAAATAATAACTTTCTGCTTTTGAATGCCACTATTCAAACAAATGGCGTTAACAGGCCCAGGCGTATACATGATACCGATGGCATAAAGGATAATTTCAATCATGGGTTACTACTTATAGGTATTAGCAGTCAGATTACGTAGACAACTGCTTTTGATATTGCGTTGGTGTTATGCCGAAGGTGTTTTTAAACTTTCGGTTTAAATGACTTACATCCGAAAAGCCGAATTTATTGGCGACATCAATTGCCTTCTCTCCATATTCTAAGGCAGCCTTGCAACGATTAATTCTGGAAGCAAGCACATACTGATGGGGGGTCATGCCAAATTGTTCACTGAACATTCTTATAAAGTGATATTTTGAAATATTCGCTGCATTAGCAATTTCATCCACTGTGATTTTGTTTTGCAAGTTTTCGAGAATGAAATCTTTAGCGCGGATAAGCAATGCATCCTTACGAGATTGAGGGCTTAAGGCAGATGTACCTGAACCGCCAATTCGCACGATAGATTGGACAATTCTAAGTAAAGCATACTCTTCCTCAACACATGAATATTGGCCGCAATTGCTCATTAATTGGAAGAACGACAAAACTTGATCTCTTAAGATATTATCCTGGAAAAGAGATTGTTTTATGTGAAGTTTATCTTTTACGACGACGCTAAATGATTTAGACAGGTTTAAAAACAAATGCTCAGGAATGTATAACATCTGGTACTCCATCGGAGACCCCGCTCCTGCATGTCCATCGTGGACCTGCTCTGGATTAAAGAAAATGATATTTCCTGCATTACTTTTGTGATGCGCCCCCTGACTATAAAAGTCCTGACGACCACTGCATGTTACTCCTATGCTGTACTCTTCGTGAGCGTGTTTGTCATAACTAAAATCAGTCATTTTTGCGGAAAATGCACTCAAGCCCGAAAAATTTTGGCTTTTAACATAAAAAAATTGCTCATGCATTTAGCTATTCTCATCCGCTTAAAACTATTAGTAGTATAGGGGGCTATAGACCCAGAGATATAGAATAAAATTGCTGATTGTTATGAAAGAACAAGTACCAGGCTAACTTTAAAAAAATATAAATGATGCAACCGCTGGCTATAGCGACCGCGAGTGTTAATTAAACTCATGTTCTATGCATGGGAATGTTCCATTTTCAACCTCCTCGATGTAATTACTAACGGCACTGGTGAGCACGGAGTTTAGGTCAGCATACTGTTTTACGAAACGGGGCAACTTACCAGTGCGTAATCCTGCCATGTCTTGCCAGACCAGCACTTGAGCATCGCATTGCGAGCCTGCTCCTATACCTACCACAGGAATCTTAACTGCGTTTGAAATTGAGGCACCTACATTAGCAGGCACCATTTCGACCAACAGCGCAAATGCTCCGGCCTCTTCAAATGCCTCTGCAAGTTCTACAAGACAAGCTCCGCCACCTTCTTTTCCCTGAATCTTGTATCCACTTAACTGATGTTCAGATTGCGGTGTAAACCCTATATGTGCCATTACCGGAATGCCGGATGAAGATAGCTTTTTCACCTGGGGTATCATTTCAATTCCCCCTTCCAACTTAACCGCATGCGCCAATCCTTCTTTCATAAACCTGACACTGGTATGAAAGCATTGCTCTGGTGAAGCTTGATAAGAACCGAACGGTAAATCTGCGATAATCAATGGGCGCTCTGTAGAGCGGGCAACAGCACGGACGAGCGGCAACAATTCATCCACCGTCACAGGAAGTGACGTTTCATAGCCAAACACATTGTTAGCCGCAGAGTCTCCGATGAGCAAGACAGGAATACCTGCCTTTTCGAACAATTGTGCGGTATACATATCGTAACTGGTGAGCATTGCCCATTTTCTCCCTTCCTCTTTCATTTTAAGAAGATGGCCAATTCTGACTTTACTTTGCTTAATCTTTTTTTGCTCCGCATAAGGCGGCGTTATCTCACTCATTAATTCTTTACCTTCATTTTTAATGATTGAGCTACAGCGACGTATAGAGCGATTTCACGGCATCGAAAACCAATCCCGCCCCCAATAACATCAGGATAGATGCTGATATACGGCTGAACCTCTTTGCTGTGCCCGGTGACTTACTTAATATGCTGCGGGCGAATATGCTGACCAAGAAGTACACAATGGTGCACCCTATAAAATGTATCATCCCTAAAATAAACAACTGGATTTTAGGAGAGAACCCTGAGGGAGCAATAAACTGGGGGAGTAAGGCGACAAACAGCAACATCACTTTAGGATTTAAACCACTTATTAAAAAGCCTTTTCTGATCCATGTCGCATCAGATTGGACAGATGAATCTGTGGCGTAGTTTGTTGGCACCGGAGGGGATCTAAAAAGAGACACGGCTATCCACACCAAATACAGAGCACCCACCAGGGCTATCGTGTTCAATAGCACTGGCAAAGCTGATAATAAGCTCCCTACACCCGCAACCACTAAAAGAATAGCGACAAAATGCCCTAGCATTAAACCACTTACTGCCGCGACTATCTTATCGCCAGTAATACCTGCACTTATTGCATAAGCCCAGTCTACGCCTGGCGTTAAAATGAACATCATGGAAATCAGCCAAAAGGAGAAGACAGCATTTATATCCACATTCAATCCACCCATAAAAACCTAATATAGGTTCCATTTTAATTCTTCAACTCAAGGAAAAATTCCCGTATATTCCTCAAGAAGCTTACTTTTTAGGGAAAATTTTCCAATGGATGCAGTCGATAGGAAAATTCTTTATGAATTGCAGAAAGACGGGCGGTTAACACTGTCTGAACTCGCTGAGCGAGTTAATCTAAGTAAATCTCCTTGCCATCGACGCCTTAAAGAATTAGAAAAAAGCAAAGCTATTTTGGGTTATCGTGCGGAAGTAGCGGCAGATAAGGTGGGGTTGACGTTTTCAGCTTTAGTATTTGTTACGATGAAAGATGGCGACAAAAATGCGTTAATTCAGTTTGAAAAGTCAGTAGAGGGCATTCCTCAGATTGTACAGGCCCAGCGTTTATTTGGAACTCCCGACTATCAATTGCATGTCGTCACTAAAGACCTAGAGGCTTTTCAACAATTATACGATGATAAACTCTCAGCACTTCCTAGTGTTCAGCGTCTAACATCGACAATCGTGATGAAGGATATAGTCCAAGCGAGATCTCTTTATTTTTAAAAACGATTCTAATTTTGGATTCTTCAAATTCTAAGTTGCAATTTCCCATCAACCAGATCGATGAACTGTTGCTGTGGAACATCGATTTAACTCACACGCAAACGACCGACGCACTCTAAAAATAGGTGTCCACTTAAAAATGAGTGGGCACTAAAAATAAGCTCAACGTGTTATGGCCGAACGCTTACTCAATAACTCTGCTTTCTAATCTAGCAACTAATTTTTATGAGCTATTTAAAGCCATGAATGAAGACATTCAAAAAGGCATAGTCAGAATGCAGTGGCAAGATATGTATTTCAACTATCTAAGTCATGCGCTGGGCGATATAGATCCAGTGTCAATCTTGAAAAAAGAAGCATCAATTGATGAGGTAGTTCTAGAAAACGCAGTTTCTGAAGCAAAAAGTAAGGCTGAAGCAGATAATTCATTACCCGTATTTAAAAATTACGTATTCGTCGAAAAGCTCCTCAATCACCCAGATATAAAAGAAGCATATAGCTTTGTAGGTAAAATCGATTCCCTAGATATGTTTGTATCGCACTATCTTAATGCCCACAATTTAAACGATCTATTATATGGTTTACTTTCTAGTATCGATATTAGAGCCAGCGCTCCACTGTTAGCACTATCTGAACCCAGCGATTGGGCGTTGAAGAATCCAACATGATCATCTAATTACCGCTGTTCGCCCATTGCCGCCATTAGAATCTTAATGCTTCAACGCCCGCTTCACGTACTCTTCTGCCGTTTGATTGCAAATATTTGAACGGCAGCTTTTGGCACAAAGCAGAAGTAGGTAGTCAATAATCTGTACTTCAGCGCATAATATTTAAATGCTTGTCGAGTTATGGTGGAAACTCCAGTCCAACGAGTCGGTTATGGGTTACGTAACTCAGCGATGAAGGTCAACATTCACGCATGATAATGCTTGTTATCATGCGTGAAACGGAAGTTATGATAGCTAAGGTTCTTTTTTGTTAACCACCTTAGTTTGATTGAAATTTTTCGTTAAGTTTTTGCAGTGAACCTTAAAATCAGATGACGATTTGTCACCTAGCGTAACTTTGAATCCTTTTCTCTTTAAAAAATCAGCCAATCGCGGCGATAGTACCGACTCCACTGACATTGAGTCATAGGTTAACTCGTATTCTATGAATAACAAAAGAGTAGTAAAAACTTGTTGATTTTGGATCATCGGGTCAATAGCGATCGTACTTAAGCAAAAATGATTCTGTCCTCTAACTGTATTACATCTTGCGTAAATCTCAATTTTTGAGGTTTTTAAGAGTTTACTACGAGGTTTGCCGTTATCCATAAAAATATCGTGAAACTCTTTTAGTAGTTTAATTGCTTCTTCTAAATTTTTTGAAGCTGTTCTATTCATTTTTGTCAATCCGAAATTAAGTTTATGACTTGGACTATCTATAAAACAATCGGTTATAAATCCTTTTTAACGAATTGAGTTTGTGACTATGGAAGCTCGAGGTAGCTTCAAATTGCTCCATCACTCGAATTGTGCCTGGTCTCCAGAGCAGTTTATGATAAGTGTATAGTTCTGCATCGCTTAATAGGTGAACCTCGCGTCTTTGCCGCTTACAAAAGAGCCAATGCCTTCTTCCTACTTTATTAACTTGTCGAACAGTCAAGAACGCTCGGTAGTTATCAATATTTGCGATGTCCTTTTTCCATTGATTGAAGCGCTTTACTGTTTTTGGTGTTGAAAGAATTTTTTGCATATTACTTCCATGCCCAAACAAGAAAATACTGGCGGCTACTTAATAATTTGGCTAGCGAACGTTTATAGACAAAGGGGCGTGCAATTTCGAAAAGTTTTGTATCCATTCAAGTCTTAAATCATATTGCATGAGGTGATTGCTTGAGTGTAATGAATCTACTACTAATGACAACAATTGTTTAGTTTCAACACTCTGATTTAAAAAGAAATTATTGAAATATAACAACGACCACAAAGTTGTTATATTTCAACTATGCTTCGAAAGTGTTGTCGTTCTTGCGATTGTTCAAAACGACTAAAAACCTTAATTTGAAAATCTTTATCACTTAAATGAATTTAAATATAAAAAAAAAATATAACAAACTTCACTATTAGTAATTGTCCGGTTATGCTTTTAATGTAATGCGATGAGAGCGGCCTGTTAAAAATCGCATTAAAACACCGAATTGATCGAACAAAAATTCATTAGGTATTCAGTATGAACAGTAAAGCTAACATTTTAAAACAATTAGAAGCCAATACTTACGAAGCGCTCAATATAGCTAGTACGATTCTTGACAGCTGGGGATGTACTGACTCTGAAAAGGCCACTATTCTCGGTATATCAGTGAACACATATCTAGCTTTTAAACAAGGTTGGGAAGATATAGCGCTTAATGCTAGGCAATTAGAGTGTGCTAGCTATATTTTTAATATTCATCAAACCTTACTGGCAATATTCTCCAATCGACAAAACACAAACGGATTTATGCGAATGGTTAATAATAACGAATACTTCAGTGGACGAACGCCACTCGATATTATCTTGGGCGCCTCCTGTAAAACTACTGCGCTGCGCCAGGTTTTCAACCGAATAGATAGTCTTAGCGCCGGTCTTTAATGCCTAAACAACGCTCGGATATTGTAGACGCTTTGTCTGTTAGTAGGTAACCTGCTTGCTTTGAGAGTAGAGCGTTGTCGACCCATAAAGAATAAATATAGCCATCTACTTTTATCGCTACCATAGTTTAAAATGCGAAAAAAATTTCTCAAAGTTTATAGGTGATTCTCGTGAGTTTACTTTCGCTTTAAAGTAAAAGTAATAACCGTTTCTTGCCCCTTTCCGCCTGCAATTGTTTGATAGATAAGTGGAACTAACCTTTAAGTTAATTCCCAATGATACATCGTTAATTGTAATTTTGGTGTAATCCATCGCGGAGATAATTCTGAAGTCAGCTTTTTTTGTTGGATTAATCGCTCAACAACTTTAACGCTAAGAGGCTCGAGTGCAGCAACCAGTGTGTCATTGCGGCTATCTTTCCCAACGAGTACCCATCGACCATTGACGTCTAATCCCGGTGCATATACCCCAGTCGCTAATTTATCTTCAAACTGCCAGATTGAGTCTAAAAAATGCTCGTCTGAAGAGATTATGTGGTCGGCTAATAGCGCTTTTTCAATTGCCGAAAGTAGTAGTGGTTCGTCATTAGCATTTTGATTTGATTTGATATGGTCGATAATGCCTGAAGCCACTCGCTTGTGTCTCTTAGGTAACATCGAGCGCTCTGTTCTTGATTCTTTGATGTTCCTATTTTGAATCAAATCATCAGACTCTTCTTTTAGCCGCTTAGCTTCCTCTTTGGTCCTTGCAACAACTTCAAAAATATTATCAAACTCGAGTTTTGCTTGTATTTCAGGCTGTTCTTCGCTGTCTTTTACCAGTTCTTGCAACTCAGCATCTTCTTCAAGGCTTTCGGAAGCTTGCTCGTCGTAATCACAATCTACGGACCCAAACTCACGGCCAACTGAACCTCCGAGCGTTCCGTGCAGTCTTCTTTTTTTGCACCAAGCGATGGCCATCCTATCCATTATGTCTGCCGGAATATCAACAGACAATTGAGAAAAGGCGTCATCACCGGTATGTCCTTGGGTTACATTGAATGAAACAGGGAAGTCGACTACTAGCTCTGCTGGGTTTGTATTGTCACTTGGATTAGAGACACTGTCTCCACTAGGAAACTCTTGATGTAAGCTATAGCCCTCATCACTAAAAATCCAGTCGGTTCTAGTCATCATAAACCCTATTTAAATTTACAATTAGCAAGCAAACTTAGTGTGCACTTAGCCTAATAAAAAAGTTTAAGTATATACAGACATGTGTAGTTGTAATAGCCTACAAATCAAACTCCTGCTTTATATTCTTTATAGCGCCACAGTAATAGTTTACTTGCATAGACACTTACTTTTACCTACATACTACTGTTTCTATTATGTGTTCGCATTCGCCCCCTCTATGTTTCCCATTTTCCGTAGACCCTGTAATTGTCTTAAGGCGCCAGATAATAAAAAACTATTAGAATCGACTTTGAAATTAGGGGGAGTATTAATTTCAACATGGCTGTTGAGAGCTGCAAGGAGCATAAGCGCACAATTGAAACAAAAGTCAGAGCTTACTTCTTTCGCTTTATATACTAGCAACCCAAAATCATTAGCCCTAGGGGGAGTGAAATGTTAACTCTTCTGGTAACCTAGTCTTCTCCAGCAGCTGACTTCCAGTATTAAACCTTAAGAAAAGAGCAACAGGCTATATCGGAAAGTTCTGTTTAACGTCAGGTCAGTTTTCTCACACAGAATCGTTCTAGTAGCTTTTGACCATTTTCAATATACAAAACAGCTTCAACGCTTCGTCTTTCAAAAAGGTAGTGCAATTACTATTGCAACGAAGTTTTTTAAAGCAGTTGGAATAAGAAAAATGAGAGTTAGTAAAAGAGGCTAAATAGCTGTTCCTAAGTGTAGATCACCCCATAGAGGGAAGTCAGTGTGATTTCTGCGATCAGATCAATCGCCAAAAAGAAATTACCGAGAACCACACTGAGCATGAACAGAATAGCATTGATTGACCGGGCTGAGCGACGCCGTTTAGAAAAAATCGTTCAACGCAGTAAGGATAAACGCTTTAGTCGTCGGGCAAATGCTGTGCTTTTGGTTCACAAGGGCCAGTCCCGTAAGCACGTTGCGTTATTGCTGAGTGCAGCACGTTCATCGGTCAGTCGCTGGTGCAAGTGGTATGAAGAATCAGGAATAGACGGTTTAAAAGATGCTGAGCATGGCAAACCGGCTTATTTGCCGGGTGACATCATAGTGCAGTTACTCTTCTTGCTGATTCCATGGACACCACAAGATCTCGGTTATCAGCGTAGCCGATGGAGTTCGGAATTACTGGCGAAGGTCATTCAGGAGAATACTGGGATCCGTGTACACAGCTCGACTTTACGGCGGTGGATGCCAGAACTCGGTATTGTTTGGCGTAGAGCAGCCCCTACTTTGCGGATAAGAGATCCACACAAGGAAGAGAAACTGGCAGCGATTAAAGCCGCGCTTGAGAAGTGTTGTGCCGAACATCCGGTGTTTTACGAGGATGAGGTGGATATTCATCTGAATCCCAAAATAGGTGCGGATTGGGGGTTCAGAGGAAAGCAGCGGTTAGTTCCAACGCCAGGACAAAATGAAAAATACTATCTGGCCGGCGCGTTAAATGCCGGCACAGGCAAAGTGCTTTACGTGGGGCGACACTCAAAATGCTCTGAGATATTTATCCGGCTAATGGAGCATTTAAGAAAAACGTACCGGAAAGCAAAAACCATCACGCTGATTGTGGACAATTACATTATTCGTAAAAGCAAAAAGACGCAGGCATGGCTGAAGCAGAATCCCAAATTTACCTTGCTGTTCCAGCCAGTCTACAGCCCTTGGGTCAATAAAATTGAAAAGTTGTGGCATGCGTTGCATGAAACTGTAACCCGCAATCACAGGTGCACTGAAATGTGGGAATTGCTACAACGAGTACGGCGCTTTATGGAAGCTGCATCGCCATTTCCAGGCAACCAGCATGGGATCGCAAAGATGAAGCAGACTTAGGATCAGTTATTTAGGTATGGACGTAATACAATTATTTGTTCTTGCAGGTACAGCTGTGGCATTGTTAATTATATACATAGGTTTTTCATGGGTCTCTGGCCATAGCAAACCTTCGAAAAAAAATAATAGATAGTTATAAGTACTGAAGTTAAGGCTGTATGGAAACTCTTTACATTATTACCTTCATATAATTGTTTGTTGTCGCCTGCGTGAAAGTTTCTGCTCACATATCCTACCGAAAACTGGGGCCGTCACGTAAGGGCAAAGCAAAAAGCTATCTCTTCATAAAAAATGCTAGCTTGATAGCAGTATAGAAGAATAGAAAAATTTAAAATTGAAGCGGTCAACTAAGTCGTTGAGCTTGTATGCTTGGGTTAGTAGTGAGGATTTGACTAGCTATTCTCCCGTTGTTTATCTTCTTCTGTTATAGATCTCATGTAGAGGTTTATAGTCTCACTCAAACACTCCCACGCATGCCCTTGTCTATTTGCTTTGCGTTTTTGCGGCACATGCTCGCTTAACGGACAAATTGTGGGGACATCCTCGTAATTACACAAAATAACGGGCTGTGCGGCATTGATGGTATTTACCAGCGGCTTACCCCGTGCTGCCTCGTAATACAGCGACAAATTCACCGATGCATTGCGAGTTTTACGGACATAAAACCGGTGACTATGTTGCGTCTCATCGATGCGCGTTGAGAGCGCCTTAAGCTGCTTAAGGTTGAGGCTAGAGTTACAGTTGTAAAGGTAGTGTTTGGCTCTATCAGGCAAAAAACGTTGGTCAGCGTTCTTGTAAGCCCAATAAAAGTTCACGCTTTTAAGCGCGGTGTCCGTATCAGGGCGACAGTTAATGACATCGATATGACGATACAGCTGATAGGAGATAATTTCGGCGTAACGGTGTTGATGTAAGAACTCGTGCTTCTGCAAATGATTGCGTCCGTGTGAACCATCCGGCTTTCTATCCTGCACGCGGTGTTTGATAGCCGTCTTCGTACTGTTAACGGCGATAATGGTATTAATGACGTCGTTATGGTTCTCAAGCAACAAAATGCCAGGGTACTTGCCCGCCACCCGGCCTGAAATATTATGAGAAGGACGATGGAAGCACTTTAAGGCATTAAGGCAACGCAGTTGCGCTTAGACGTTGAACATATCGCGGTGACCTAACATCAATTCACCGGCAGGGAAGGCTCTAAAATCCTCTTTGGTATACAGATAAACGCCCTGATGAATGTACTTATTGGTGCCGGCGCCGTAATAGTAACAGCATTACACCCACAGCCAGAATAATACCCTTTTGGGGCTCTGGAACTGAAACATTGGATTGTTCTGGCGTGACGGTTCTAGAGACTATGGGGCTTTCAAAATTAACAGTCAGTTGCGAACTTTCATTGAGGTAAAAAATAACGCAACTTGTTTGTTGGCTAGTACTGTCTTCAAATAAAAATAAGTAATAATCCCTCTCTATTGTAAATAAATCGACATTAGGGGTTGTCAATGTATAAGCGCTGGAGAGATATTAAACGCCGTTAAATCAAAATAATTATCACCCCTAAGGCCTGTTGATCTTTCGTGATTAGTTTTTGACCGGCATGGTAAAGCGCTATAATTCGTTTCGCCAAAAATAAATTAACAACTCAATACCATGCCAAGACTAATGCTAACTGATAAGCGGTGGCAAAAGCTACTTCAAGTAATGAAGAGCACTGGCCGCATTTACAATAAACCAGAACACAGAATGACCTTTGAAGGAATACTTTACCGCCTGAGAACTGGTATCCCTTGGCGAGATTTACCCACAGAGTTTGGTGGCTGGAGTGCCATTTATCGACGCTTCAATTTGTGGTCAAAGAAAGGTCTATTAAATATGTTATTCAATGAGTTAGCAAAACTTGCTGATTATGAGTGGGTCTTTGCGGACGGTTCAATTGTTAAAGCCCATCAGCATAGTACAGGTGCTGCGACATCAGATAATGAATGCATAGGTAAGAGCCGAGGTGGTAATTCTACGAAAATCCATTTGGCTGTGGATAGTGGCGGACTTCCTATATATTTTGAGCTATCGGAAGGCCAAAGAAACGACATTACTCGTGCTCAAAGTTTGGTTGACCATTTGCAAGAAATAAATATTTTCGTCAGCGACAAAGGGTACGATAGTGATTCTTTGCGGGAATATATTGAAGCCAAGGGAGGCACTTCTGTCATACCGAAACGCAATTATGGCCAAGATATAGACAAAAACAGTGTCGATTGGTGCCTTTATAAATATAGGCACTTAGTTGAAAAATGCATTCGCACGAATTAAACATTATCGTTCAATATCAACTAGGTATGAAAAATTGGCGAGGAATTATGCCAGTATGGTGTCACTGGCATTTTCAATGATGTGGCTACCGATGTACTGCTGAGTGAAATATGTACAGCAAAGATCAACAGCCCCTAGAGAGTCCGTATCGAGGCTCAAATGTGTCGTTGCCATCGCCGGACTGCCCTACTCTATTCTCACCATCGAGGCAAAATACGCTATTTTGCGCAGTGTCTCATATTGATTATTGGCTTAAAACACACATAAGAGCCTAACAATTGTTTTACTAAACACAAGTTTCGAGTGGCTATTAATCTCGAATCAAGGTAATAAGTACACAACACTTAATTGAACAGGTAGAAGAGAGCGACTGCCTGTTGGTTGAACTTTGTAGTGGCGAAAAACAGGAGTTGTTACTAAGAAATATAAGCACTTAAACGAGGGACAACGATTTAATAAAGATGTCTACTTAAGAGAGGATTTAAGTTGCTGAGGAATTAGAAGTCGTTTGAAATATAGTCACAATACGATTCGCCGATAGGTTTGACGAAAAAAATCTATAGTACGCAATACCTGCCGGATGTTTGCGTACTACAAAGCGACCAAGCTTAGAATAGATGCTGCATAATATTGTATATCAGCACTCACCATTGCCTTCGCTAAGTCTGTCGTGAATGAAAAATGGAGGCCAAAATAAAACTGGCTCGCGGTATTCTTAAGTACCCTTAAGGCAGCTACACGAAGCGTCTGATTATCCCTAATCGCATTAACATCAAGCGTCGCCCCGCTACAGTGAACAAGAAGAAACTGTTCGGCGATTGCTAAGTCGGTACGCTTTTAGGTAAGCAAGGAGCAAGCATATTAGTCAGTCTTGTCGAACGGACAAGTAAGCTGTTTTTGATAATAAAAGAACCAATGAAAAGCGCATATTATAGAAAAGCCCCAGCCATGTTCACACATTCATAGTGGATAATGGTAGTGAGTTTTCCGATCATGAAATAGTGGCAGAAAATTACAAAACGGGCGTTTACTTCGCGAATTTTTACTCATCATGGGAGCGAGGACTAAATGAAAACGTCAAAGGTTTAATGATAAAACAGGAAAGTGCTTCGGCTTTAAGCAGCTCATTGTAGTGTACAGTGAATTACAAAAAAGCAGGTTAACTTAACGGGCGGAGCACCTAGGAAACGAATTCCCGCATCAAATATAAGCCAAATTGTTACGTAAGTTTTATCGGCGATGTATCACTAAACGGCCTTAAAAAAATTATAAATTTGTACCAAGGAGAACAGTGCCAAAATCAATATTTTTACGTCGTTTTTTGAAAAAAATATCGTAAAAAAGGCTGTGGAGAGCAATACGGAAAGGTTAGAAAATGATATTTTTAGATTAACATCTCACACTCAATTCCGTTATATAATACGTAGTCTTATATACATCAGAAAACACTTAAATTTTCGCATTTTTTGAATAAATATTACTCTTTCAACATTTTGCTCGTACCGAGATGAATAAGGAAAGCAACTTCCTGATTAAAACAATGTCTAGAGCGTTACTTCTTGTTCCATTCAGACATACTTTTTGATCGTACCCCCCACGTTACTTCTTAAAAATAAAATAAAAAGGAACGCTTTTTTTTGGGGTACAGAGAACGGTACAGAGAACGCTCTTAAAAAAGTCCAAAAATGTAGTTATGCTTAATTTTTGTACGACCGCGCTATAGAATCTAAACTTTGCAAAATGATAATTTTATTCACAATAACTGAGGCAAAGACCTGTCTATATTTACCACTGAAAAAGCCTTTGTACCTAAGCCTTTTTAAAAGAAGTCGGCGACTATACCTTTATCCATTTACTCATCGTTCTTAAGGAAAATTTTTCACGGTCTTTTTGGATGCATAAAATGACTGAGAGATATAAAATAAGAACTGCAAAAACATTATTGGGTACTTGGTTCAGAAATTGGCTGGCCAGCGGCCATGTCAATTTCTATCCATTGCAACGAAGGCAATTAAAGGTATAAAGAAGATAACTTTTTGTGTTTTCAAAGTGATTTCTGATTGTATAAGATGTTAAGGTGAAATTGTAAAATACCGCTTCGTCAATCATCTCAGCATCTGCTTCTGAAATTTGGAGAGCCCTCTATTTATTCGCTCCGCCAGTGCCGCACTTAAAACTTTTGAACCCGCCGGATATTGATAGGTCACTAACATTTCCCCATCTATAAAAATAGCTTCAAGACCAGTCTTCACATTGTAAGTTTCCGCTATGTTGTGAGGCTTACCACCTTTAAGTGTTGGCCTACCAGATTTCCCGTCCAAAGGAAGTTTAAGCTCATGATTACCTTGGCCAACAATATACAGCCTAAAACTCAATGACTCTTTGTAATCTCCAGCAGGACGAAGTATTGACTTGCCTCGATCATTTTGGAAACTAAGCAAAATTCTGTTCTCTTTATCGCTTTGGTCTTTTCGAAATATTTCATCAATCCCACTAGCGGCCGCTAGAGCAGTAATCGATTCGGTACGCAGTAGCGAACCCAATAATGATTTGTTAACGCTGGTGGGTATTATCGCAGGTCACAACATTCAGGCTGAAGAGCTGCTTATCGCGATTAGAAATGAACTAATAGCAGCATCAAATTCCTAAACCCGGCATTAAGCACCTCCGATAACAGGTGCTTTAGTCCCCCCTGCCTCTCAGTTGTATCACAACGTTTCGCTTTGTTTACCTCCAGAACCGCCGAATAACGGTGTGGAGGTAACGCCCTTTCTTTCTTGCCGCGTTCTCAAATATTCTTTATATAGAATAAAAAATAATATTCCTTTTAGAGAATATTGAAAAATATGCAATATAAGGTATATTTATAAATATACTTCTTATGGAATATATTGAGTTAACAATGAGAATTAAGACCCCAAAAGACGTAGGTCACTACATAGCATCTACACGCAAGGCGCTAGGGTGGTCTCAAACAGACTTGGCCACTAAAATTGGTAAAGACCAGCGCTTTGTATCGAGATTAGAGAATGACCCCACCAGCGTGTCATTTGGTACTGTGCTGATGGTTCTAAACGTTCTCAATATCGATATCGATATGACAAACCAAAACACTCATAAAACAGATGGGACAGCAGCAGTAGCTGGTGGACAGCGTATTCCCCAGAACGCCCCAAAAGACGTTAAAAGCCCATTAAGAAGAGTGAAATCAGGTAAGTTTGTCAGTAAGCCAACGAGAACGCCGGTGGTTGTTAGTAAGAATAAAGCTAAGGAATAGTTATGGCTAAGAGGAGAAAAACTAACAATCTCTCAGTGGCCATCAATGGCCGGCACGTAGGTACATTCGAGCGCTCTGGTGCCACGCATGCATTTACTTACGACGATGAGTGGCTATCCGCAGAATACGCACACCCAATTAGTTTATCGATGCCGCTTACCAAAAAGAGACACACCGGTGACCTGGTGCGCTTTTACTTCGACAACCTACTGCCGGACGACATTGAGATTCGTAAGTTAATTGTTGACCGTGTTGGCGCCTACTCTACAGACACAATGGATTTGTTGAGTGAGATTGGCCGTGATTGCGTTGGCTCTCTTTCTTTAACAGCGGAACCCGTCGATGGGATCGACGAATTGAAGCTTGAGGCAATGAGTCATGCCGATATCGAAGCGCACCTTAGGAATACAGTAAGACGTAAAACACTAGGTATGGATGATGATGACGTATTCAGAATATCCCTTGCAGGTGCACAAGAGAAAACCGCGCTGACACTTCATGAAGGAAAATGGCATCGCCCTCTAGGTACCACTCCAACAACCCATATATTCAAACTGCCAATCCATGATTTAGAAAACGGGCTAAAGCTAACAAACAGTGTAGATAATGAATGGTTCTGCCTGAGATTTATGCGTTACTTGGGATTCAACGTTGCACAAGCGGATATACGCACTTTCGGTGACCAAAAAGCGCTGGTGGTTGAACGGTTTGATAGGCAGCAAGGTGAGGACGGCCTAATATACCGACTTACTCAAGAAGACATGTGCCAAGCGCTTGGTAGGGCTGGCCAGTCAAAGTATGAAGCAAATGGAGGTCCGGGTGCGAGTGAGATAGCCAATCTGCTTCGCTTTAGTACTGATAGCGAAAATGACATGTATCAGTTCTTTCTTGCGCAATATGTATTTTGGCTGTTAATGGGTATTGATGGCCACGCAAAGAACTTCAGTGTTTACCTTGACCATACTGGCCATTGGCTCACCCCGCTTTACGACGTGATTTCAGCGCATCCATTCAGAAATCAATTCAGACGCAAGGAACTGCGGATGGCCATGAAGGTAATGTCTAAAAATAATCATTACATCTGGGCAGACATTCAAATGAGACATTGGAAGTCACATGCAGCTAAGACGTTCTTAAATGATGAGTTGGCTATGGGTTACATTGAAGCACTTAACGCGGATGTTGATGTTGCTTTGAGTAAAACCTTTGCTGATGCTTCTGAAGACTTCGACAAAAAGACTGGGGATCTGATAGCTGAAGGCGTGTTGTCCAAAGTGAGAATATAAAAATGGGGGCTATCCGGCCCCCACTAATGCAGTATCCTACTAGCTCTTACGCTTTATAGGGATACGCCACGCTTTATACCCATAATCATGAGCATCTAACATCTCTGTACTGTTTTTCTTGCGTCTAAAGCGACAAAACACGTAGTTACCTTCAATGTAATTACCACTCATAGCTCGAACCCTCCAGTAACGGTGGGTTTGTCACACACCAAAGGTTCAAACTCAGAATGTGTACAGATGTTGCCATATTTATGAGGACATGGCGTGTCCTTAAATCTTAATAAAGCCATTATTTAGCTCCTAACTTAAAGTAATTAGGAACTCATTGAAATCCTTATTAAAGCCGCCAGGGCCTGCAAAAGGTTCTATAAATATGTAATGTTGAAGTACAAATTTACTTGTTAACTCTCTTGATTTTTTATAGCCATTTACGATACTTTGAGCATGAAGATGTCCAATGCCGATTGATAATCTTCATGGGTCCATTTACTAAACAATGAGTCCCGATTCAGAGAGGCCAGTTGCCGCTGGCCTTTCGGTTCCCAACCCTAGAAAGCCACAGCGCTTACACCCTGTACGAATTTCCAGCGTCAAAAACAAGATAGTGAGGTTTTTGTCTTAATGCAACCCAATACCTGGTGGTATTTTGAGCACTCAAACTGGCATGAAATTTATGTTAGTAACAACTAACTTATTAGCGTTATACAAGCGTAAAATGCCCGGAATGCAAGCACTTATAGTTATTTCTAGGACATAAAAATAAATTTATTCTTAAAAAAGCGTTTTTATAAAAACACGACATATGGTGTTCAAAATTTAAGTAAAACAGCACATGTAGTGTTAAAGCTGATGAAATCACGTTGAGTTCATAAGTGTAAAAGTAACCGGCTTAGTGGGTGGATGGGCTTTACAAGAATCAACAATACACCATAATGTCGATAACAATATCCCAAGATGTAAGTTATACCCAACTCGTTCTATAGAATATAAGAAGGTGAGTTTGTTAGACAGCTGGTAACTCAATAGAATAAAAGAAGGTGTGTTTGTTAGACAGCTGGAAACTCAATCCATCACAAAGGTTATAGC
>NZ_JAFLMX010000270.1:0-28185 GCF_017849675.1 Alteromonas sp. AO-Serp | reverse complement strand
GTTCTTTGATATCTTCGATAATCGCATTGAACTTGTCTGTTTCGGTACGATAAACCACATCCGGCATATCATTACGAACCATTGGACGGTTAGTCGGAATAACTACCGTTTCCAGACCGTAAATAGACTGGAATTCGAAAGCTTCAGTATCAGCGGTACCCGTCATACCAGACAGCTTGTCGTATAGACGGAAAAAGTTTTGGAATGTGATTGATGCTAACGTTTGGTTTTCATTTTGAATCTTCACACCTTCTTTCGCTTCTACAGCTTGGTGTAAACCTTCAGACCAGCGACGGCCTTCCATCGTACGACCCGTATGCTCGTCAACAATAACGATTTGGTCTTCTTTAACGATGTAGTCTACGTCTTTAGCAAACAACTTGTGTGCACGAAGCGCAGCGTTAATATGATGAAGCAGTGAAATATTACCTGCAGCAAACAGCGACTCGCCTTCAGGCAGCATGCCCTCTTGTTGAAGAATTTCCTCAACGTGAATTTGACCGCGCTCGGTAAGATGAATTTGTTTTGCCTTAAGGTCAATCGTGTAGTCACCATCGCCCTCTTGGCCTTCTTCATCTTCTTTTTCTTGCTGAACAAGTTTAGGAATAATGGTGTTGATGCGGCGATACAGCTCTGAGCTATCTTCGGCCTGACCAGAAATAATAAGTGGTGTACGGGCTTCGTCGATAAGAATTGAGTCAACTTCATCCACTACCGCATAGTTAAGCGGGCGCTGTACGCGGTCTTGTGGGCTAAATGCCATATTGTCACGAAGGTAGTCAAAACCAAATTCGTTGTTCGTACCATAGGTTACGTCAGCTTGATAAGCTTCACGCTTTTGCTGCGGCGACATACCAGGCACGTTACAGCCCACACGCATACCTAGGTAAGTAAATAACTGGTTACTCCACTCAGCATCACGACGAGCAAGGTAATCATTCACAGTAACAACGTGAACCCCTTTGCCAGACAAAGCATTAAGGTAAGTTGGCAAGGTAGCAGTAAGCGTCTTACCTTCACCCGTGCGCATTTCTGAAATTTTACCTTGGTGAAGTACTTGACCACCTAGCATCTGAACGTCGAAGTGACGCATGCCGTATACGCGTTTACTTGCTTCACGCACAGTAGCGAAGGCTTCTACAAGAATATCGTCAAGGGTTTCACCCTTTTCAATACGCGCTTTAAATTCGTCTGTCTTAGCCTTTAGCGCCTCATCGGAAAGCTTTTCAAATTCTGCTTCCAGTGCATTGATGGCATCTACGTTTTTGCGTAATTTTTTTAATAGTCGGTCGTTTCTACTACCGAATACTTTTCGAAGGATGCTTGAAAACATTAGCTTTATTATTCCACTACTTGTCGAGGCGCCGCACAATGTGCACAGCTAAATTAAACGTATAAAACACAACGGTAACCACGTTGTGTTTTGCGATGTTCTAAAATTATGCTTCTTCGTTTTAGATGACTTTTAATTAATAAAGGCACCGTCTACGAGAATTACCTGGCTGCTACCTATGCTACTTTTTGTAGACAAAAGGCAGAGGATCGACTTGTTTTCCGTTTCTTATTACTTCGTAGTGAACATGAACGCCAGTTGAGCGCCCCGTATTGCCCATTTTAGCGATAGGTTCCCCTTTGGTTACCACGTCGCCGATTGAGACAGTAAGGGTGTCGTTATGCCCATAGCGGGTAACAAAACCATCACCGTGATCAATTTCTACAAGTTGGCCATAGCCGTAGCGATCACCCGCCCAGGTCACAATACCTGCAGCAGTTGCCACTACGTTTTCCCCTGCCTTACCAGCGAAATCTAGCCCTTTGTGCATAGTTGGTTCGCCGGTAAACGGGTCGGCCCGCATACCATAATAAGAAGACAACCACCCTGACTCTATCGGACGACCAGATAATTGGCTCTGTTCGTGGATATGGTGACCCCTGACCAAACTTTCAAGCATAGACAACTGTTGAGACTTCAAATCGAGTGATTGCTCTAGTTTGGCTATTTCGTGAAGGATGGGATCGTCTTGAAGGTTATCCGGTATCGATACCGGTACGAAAGCGTCCAGGTCAGCCGCTGACATACCTAATTCTGTTGCGATTTGCTTACCTTTCTCGTCCAGCAATGTAGCCTGCGCAGATAACTCTGCGACGTGAGAAAGCAAAGCTTGTAATTTGACCGTTGTTTGCTGTTTTAACGCTTCAACGTCTTTTTGTCGTTCGTTGACTTCAGTCTGCGCCAAACGAACTCGTGCAATATCTTCTGATACCGATTCTGTTGAACGGCTCGACACTAGCATAAAAATAGACGAGAGCACGGTTGCGCTCACAAGCGTACGGACACTAATACTGTGCTTATAGCGTTTATTTTTACCAGCGAGTGTAATTGTTAGTTTCATACCACGAAGAAAATTGCTGTTTCACGCCACTCTTTTCATACCACTTCATACAACGATGAATGTGTTTTTAGCCAAAGGCGACAACCTTCGACCTATAGTTTTTATGTCACATGGGTGAAATTTATATTAATTATTCGGCTACTGTATCATTTATTTCAGTAAATGCCATACGAAAAAAAGCCGCCCGTAAGGCGGCTTTTTAAAATTCTTACGCTAATGCGGGCTGAGCATAACGAATTGGTGCTGTTTCCTGCGAGTCGTAGGTCACGAACTCCCAACACTCTTTTTGCGCAAGTACTGCATTTAATAGCTTGTTATTCAGACCATGGCCTGTTTTGTACGCACGCAATTCACCAATTAGACTATGGCCGCCAAGGTATAAGTCACCGATAGCATCCAAAATCTTATGCTTTAAGAACTCATCGTCGTAGCGCAACCCTTCAGGGTTGAGTACGCGGAATTCGTCCAACGCCACTGCGTTTTCCATGCTGCCACCCAACGCTAGGTTGTTAGCATTCATGTACTCTAAGTCGCGCATAAAACCAAAAGTTCGTGCACGGCTAACTTCGCTTACATATGAGCATGAATCAAAATCCATCACCATATGCTGACGAGTTTGACTGATCACAGGATGATCAAAGTCAATTTGGAAATCAACGCGGAAACCGTCATAAGGCACTAATTCGGCCCACTTATCGCCATCTTCTACACGAACTGGCTTTTTAATACGAATAAATTGCTTAGGCGCGTTTAGCTCTTCGATACCGGCAGATTGAAGCAAGAATACGAACGGGCTAGCACTTCCGTCCATAATTGGCAGCTCGTTACTGTCTACTTCAACAATAATATTGTCGATACCTAAACCTGCAAGCGCAGACGCTAAGTGTTCTACCGTTTGGATAGTCACACCGTCCTCGTTATTCAGGCACGTACACAGCATGGTATTACCTACCGCGTTCGCACGCGAAGGTATGTCAACATGTGGTTCAAGGTCAACACGCCTAAACACGATACCCGTGTTTGCTGGCGCAGGTCGGAGAGTCATTGTGACCTTTTCCCCTTTATGAAGCCCAATTCCGGTCTCTTGTACCGATTGCTTGATTGTACGTTGTCTAATCATCTGCTTAAGCTTTTACCTATTAAAAAAAGCGGGCGCGAATTATAGTGAGTTATTACTCACATGTCAAAAAACACCCGTTCTGACGGATTTAACTCTGTCAGATTACGTAATTAATCAACCTATCCACGCGAAATTTTTCACGTTGTGTAAATACACCTTACTAGGTGAGACATCACAAACGCGAAATAATTCCCTTCCGTTTCAGGCAGCTAAATTAGTCTGCCTGCTTACGAAGAAATGCAGGAATATCTAAATATTCCAAATCATTTTCTGGCTGTGCACTGTCGTCGGCCTTCAGCGCCTGATTGCCCTCTGTACCGCCTACTGCAGAACGTGGTTCACTTGATTGCGTGTTACCGTATTCTTTTGCAGGCTGTGTTAGACGGGAGCCTTCAGAGCTTACTAGCGAAATGTCAGGCTTGCGCTCTGCGCCAATACCGGTTGCAACAACCGTTACGCGAAGCTCGTCTGTCATTTCCATATCGATCACTGTACCCACAACCACTGTGGCATTCTCTGAGGCAAACGCTTTAACGGCGTTACCAACAGTCTCAAACTCGTCGATGGCGAAATCTGGACCCGCAGTGATATTCACAAGAATACCGCGCGCGCCTGACAAATCGATATCTTCAAGAAGCGGGCTGGCAATCGCGGCTTCAGCAGCTTCTTCAGCACGGTCTGGACCGCTTGCAGCGCCACTACCCATCATCGCTTTACCCATCTCAGACATAACGGTACGTACGTCTGCGAAGTCAACGTTGATTAGACCAGGACGGGTAATCAGTTCAGCAATACCTTGAACTGCACCGCGTAATACGTCATTTGCAGCGCTAAACGCTTGAAGAAGCGGCGTGCCTGGACCCATTACTTTTAACAGCTTTTCATTAGGAATGGTAATTAGCGAGTCAACGTTGTTAGACAACTCAACAATGCCCTGTTCCGCAAACGAGGTGCGTTTTTTACCTTCAAATGGGAATGGCTTGGTAACTACCGCTACCGTAAGAATGCCCATTTCACGAGCAATTTTTGCCACTTCTGGCGCTGCGCCCGTTCCTGTACCACCGCCCATACCGGCAGTAATGAAAACCATGTCTGCACCGTCTAGCGCCTGACGAATGGTTTCTCTGTCTTCTTGTGCTGCTTCTCGACCAATGTTCGGATCAGCACCCGCACCTAACCCTTTTGTTACACTTGAGCCAATTTGAAGTGTAACGTCTGCACTTGAGCTGCGAAGCACCTGTGCATCGGTGTTAACTGCAATAAATTCTACGCCTTCAATGCTTTGAGACACCATGTGCTCAACGGCATTGCCGCCGCCGCCACCGACACCGATGACTTTGATTACGGCTTCTTCGCCGTGACTATCCATTAATTCGAACATACTTACTCTCCGGTTGTACGTCTTTTAAACACTACGCCAGGTCATTCCCTTAGGCTAATTGCTTCCTGCTAGCCTTGATGCCGTAGCTATAGCGCCCCCAAAATAAAATTAAAATTCACCTTTAAACCAGCTTTGCACTCGATGAAATAAGCTTTCACCGGTCTTCTGCGTACTGGACTTCTTATTGTCAGATTGTACTTTGCCATATTGCAGCAGTCCTACGACTGTCGCAAATCCAGCGTCATCAACATATTCGGACAAGCCTTTTACGTTGATGGGTTTGCCCACGCGCACGGGCATCTGGAAAAGTTCTTCGGCAAATTCCACGGCACCTTCCATCTTAGCGGTACCGCCTGTAAGCACAAGGCCTGCAGCGATTTGCTCTTCCAGACCGCTGGCACGAATTTCATCATGTACCAGCTCAAACAGCTCTTGATAGCGAGGTTCAATCACCTCGGCTAACGTATGACGAGACATCACTCTAGCTGGGCGTCCGCCTACGCTAGGTACTTCAATGCTGTCTTCCATACTCACCATATCTTTCAATGCACAGGCGTAATTCACCTTAATTTCTTCTGCATTGCTAATAGGTGTTCTAAATATTTTAGCAATGTCGCTGGTAATTTGATTACCCGCAACCGGTATTACCGCCGTGTGACGAATAGCGCCATCGGTGTAGATAACCATATCCATAGTACCACCACCGATATCAACCACACATACGCCAAGCTCGCGCTCGTCGTCAGTCAGTACCGCATAACTTGATGCCAACGCTGAAAAGATCAGCTGATCGGCATTAAGTTCACAACGCTCAACACATTTCACCATGTTTTTCGCCATATCGTCGGCACAGGTAATAATGTGAGCATCCGCTTCCATTCTTACTCCCGACATGCCAATAGGGTTCTTAATCCCTTCCTGCACATCAATAGTAAATTCTTGTGGTAACACGTGTAGTAGACGACGTTCCGCTGCAATTGGCACACTGCGCGCTGCATGAATAACGTTATCTACGTCTTCTTGTGTTACTTCCTGATTGTTAATCGGTACCATGCCATTTTCATTTTGGCACTTAACGTGTCGTCCCGAGATAGACATAAAAACTGAAGACACTCGGCAATCTGCCATTAACTCCATCTCGTTTACTGCACGCTGGACCGATTTCACCACCAGGTTCAAATCGTTAACGCCGCCCTTATCCATGCCTTTCGATGCATGGGTGCCCACGCCAACAATACTGATTTGATCATCTTCTAGTAATTCACCCACAACAGCTTTTACTTGGCTGGTGCCGATATCTAGTCCTACAATCAAATTGCGTTCAGCAGGTTTTGACATGGTTTCCTTAACTCTCTTCATCTGTGGCGCTGTCGTCTTTCCATCCGACTGCTACGCCCGTGTCATAGCGAAGGTCGACGTATTTCACCGCCTTCTCTTGTTGCGCCAGAAGTGGATAAACATCAATAAAGCGTTGTAGCCTATCGATAAACTCCTGACGTCCTAAATTCAATTTAATGCCGTTTTTCAACTGCACTTGCCATGCAAATCGCTCGCTTAAGGACAGCTCGTCTAACGTCATATCCGTCGTCGCTATCAACGCGTGCATGGCGTTGTAGCCTTCAAGGGCGGTTTTTTCGCTGCCACCCGGGCCGTAAAGGCGCGGTAAGTCTAACTTCACGCCTTCGTCGTTAAACGTATCGCCATAAGGGTTTAACAACAAATCTTCATTCCATTGTGCAACCGGCTGCTGCTCAACCAAATAAATTTTTAACGTATTTGGCCACTTCTTTCTTACTGACGCGCGATAAACCCAAGGCTGCGCTTCAACAAGCTCAAATACTTCGTTGACGTCAAGCGCGAAAAAACTTCCAGGCTGCGCCTTGCGTATTAACCGCTCTAGCTTGGTAATATCGATGTGCTGATAATCACCAGAAAAATCGATAACCTGTACCGGCATTTGCTGTTCATCCTGCAAATACTGGTTTGCTTTAAGCCCACCAAACACTAATCCAGCAATAACAAACAGTAAGAAAGCGACGCCGCCCCACACTGCCGTTTTACTTTTGCCGCTCTTTGCAGAAGCGGGCTTACCTTGATTAGTGTTGGTATCAGCCACGTTTACGCCTTGTTTGCAACGTCATCAAAACTGGTAGAAAGAATACTTAATACCAGTTCATCAAAAGTTAATCCTGCAACTTTGGCTGCCTTAGGCACCAAACTTTTTTCTGTCATGCCAGGCACTGTGTTCGCCTCTAGCAAATAAAACTGCCTTTGGTTGTCCTGCATAACGTCAATTCTACCCCAGCCGCTGCCAGAAATAGCATCAAAAGCACGGGATGCTAGTTTTGCTAGCTGTGCTTCTTGCTCTTCAGACAAGCCGCTTGGGCAATAGTATTCTGTTGTATTATCCTGATATTTCGCAGCATAATCATAGAATGTATGTGGAGTAGACATGCGAATAGACGGCAACGCCTGTCCCTGCAATACAGAAACAGTGAATTCGGGGCCATCTATATACTGCTCTAACAGGACTTGATTATCGTATTTAAAGGCGTCCTGAATGGCAGTTTCGAGCTGTTTAGCGCTTGTCACTCTCGCCATGCCAATACTCGACCCTTCTCTGGCCGGTTTTACCATGACTTCATTCCCCAATTTATCCATTATAGCGCTGCACTTACCAGCTTCAAAGTGCCTTTTATCAGCAATTTCATATTTTGCAGTGGGTAAGCCTAAACTTTGCCACACTTGCTTAGTATGAATTTTGTCCATTGCCAGCGCAGAACCTAAAACTCGGCTTCCCGTGTAGGGGATTTTTAGGAACTGAAGGGCTCCTTGCATAGAGCCATCTTCACCACCGCGACCGTGCAGCATAATGAGCGCTCTATCGACGTTAAGGTCGATAAGGTCGGTCAGAGGTCGCTCTGCTGGGTCAAACGCAAACGCATCTACGCCTTGTCGTAACAATGCATTTAACACCGCATTGCCCGAATTAAGCGATACTTCCCGTTCGGCAGAGTCACCGCCGAGCAGCACAGCTACTTTGCCATACTCGTTCGGCGAGTGGGTTTTCTGTGAGTGAATACTTACTGAAGGTGTAAACATCTTATTCCCCTTCCTTTGCAAGTGTGATCGGCTCTAGCGCGTGACGAGCTAAGAGCTTAGCAATTTGTCCGATGTTGCCCGCCCCTTGGGTCATAACGATGTCGCCATCTTGCATGATATTCGCCAAAATAGCTGGTAAGGCGTCTTTGTCACCTACGTACACAGGCTCTATTTGACCGCGCTGACGAATGGAACGGCATAGCGCTTTACTGTCAGCACCTTCAATAGGTTGTTCACTGGCAGCATATACATCCAGAAGCAACAGTGCATCAACGCTCGACAGTACCTCAACAAAGTCTTCGTAAAGGTCGCGGGTGCGCGTAAAGCGATGAGGCTGGTAAACCATAACCAAGCGCTTATCAGGCCAGTTTGCACGAGCCGCAGCGATAGTCGCCCTTACTTCCGTTGGGTGGTGACCATAGTCATCGACTAAACACACCTCGCCCTTACTGGTAGTAAACGTACCTAGCTGCTCGAAACGACGACCTATGCCGCCAAAACTAGCTAGTGCGCGAATGATAGCGTCGTCATCTACACCTTCATCCGTTGCTACAGCGATAGCGGCAAGCGCATTAAGCACATTGTGGTTACCGGTGAGGTTCAGCGTTATATCTAACGGTTCGCGTTCTGGGCGAATAACCGTAAAATTCGCTTTACCGAATGACAGTGAAACATTTTCTGCGCGATAGTCATTGTGAGATTCAAAACCGTAGGTCAGAATACTTCGGCCTATACGAGGGCGAATCTCTTGAATATTTGCATCGTCACCGCACACGATGGCCTGCCCGTAAAAGGGTAGGTTCGACAAGAAATCAACAAAGGTATCTTTCACCTTTGAGAAATCGCCACCATAAGTATCCATATGGTCGGCTTCAATATTGGTCACCACGGAAACCATCGGCTGCAAGTGAAGGAAGGACGCATCGCTCTCGTCAGCCTCTGCTATAAGATAACGGCTTTTACCCAAACGCGCATTCGTACCAGCACTGTTAAGCAAACCGCCGATAACAAACGTAGGGTCATACTCCGCTTCTGCGAAAATCGTTGAAATTAAACTGGTTGTGGTCGTTTTGCCGTGGGTACCCGCCACCGCAATACCGTGGCGGAATCGCATCAATTCTGCCAGCATTTCTGCACGGCGAATAATCGGAATGCGCTTTTCACGAGCCACGATAATCTCTGGGTTTTGCTCGTTGATGGCGCTAGACACCACAATAACGTCCATGCCTTCAACATTTTCCGCACGGTGGCCTATTTTCACATCAGCACCTAATTCGCTTAGCCGCTGTGTCATTGGCCCTTCTTGAATGTCAGAGCCAGCAATAGCATAACCTTCGTTTAATAATACTTCGGCAATACCACCCATACCGGCACCGCCGATACCAATAAAGAATATATTTTTAACCCTGCGCATTTGCGGGCTTTCAAATGGGGTTTTAAAAACCATTAGTCCCCTACTCCTACCACGCTTTTTACGTGGCTTACTACATTTTCCGTGGCATGAGTGCTTGCACATGTTTTTGCTACAGCGCCCATCTTTAAGCAGTCTTCAGGGTGTTGTAACCACTGACGCACCGCCTGCCCTAAATTTTCTTTTAATACAGATTGAGCAATCATCAGTGCCGCATTTTGCTTAACTAACGACTGCGCATTTTTTGTTTGGTGATCGTCTACCGCAAAAGGTAGCGGTACGAAAATCGCCGCGCGTCCGGCAGCTGCAACTTCACTTACCGTAAGCGCACCGGCTCTACAGACAACAAAGTCTGCCCATTCATAAGCTGCGGCCATGTCATCAATAAAGTCACTGACATCGATTTTCGACATATCTGCGCCCACCGACGTGTAGGCTTTAATGACACCTTCACTGTTGCCTTTACCGCACTGGTGTTTTATTGATAAACCTTCTAGCACCCCGCAAGTCTCCGGCACGGTTTCATTGAGAATTTGTGCGCCTAAACTGCCGCCTACAACAAGTAAATTAAGGCCTTGTTTATGCTCTGTGGTGTTTTCACGAGCGTCTGCGTCAATGTCTACAGATTTGGGCTTCACCTGCCAAATTTCATCACGAACAGGATTGCCCACAGTATGCACCTTAGTAGCGCCACCTGAAAATTGTTCTTTGGCATCGTCAAAGCCCAGAAGCACGCGACTTGCGAATTTACTAAGAAGCTTATTGGTCATGCCTGCCGCCGCATTTTGTTCATGCACAATAACGGGAATACCTAAGCTTTTTGCAGCAACCCCACCAGGGCCGCTAGCGTAACCGCCAAACCCAACAACGATATCAGGTTGAAGGCGCTTTATAATTCGCCTTGCAGAAAATAAGCTTTTAACTAACGCAACAGCACCTTGAAGACGTGCCGTAACACCTTTGCCACGAAGCCCTTTTACCGGAATAAAGTGAATAGGTATGTCGTGCTTAGGCACAACTTGCGCTTCCATCCGCTCGGCGGTGCCTAGCCAATGAATGTCCCAACCTTCCTTTCGAAGCGCGTTTGCCACTGCAAGGCCTGGGAAAACATGCCCGCCTGTACCGCCAGCCATAATTAAGCAACGCTTAGCCATTATCAGCCTCCTGCGCTACCCGCGCGAGTATAGCTTTAATGCCAGCTTTTCCTTCATCTTCTGCACTTGATGTTTTGGCGCCAGGTTTAGCTTCAACCGTCGCTGTAGAAAAATCCGCTTCATCGGCCCCGCTCTCTACACTTGCCTCACCTTCAGCTTGTGACGCTTTAGTTTGCGACGCGCTTGTAGGAATAGGCTTTTTACGGCGGGCCTTGCTCTTACCGGATTTGCTGTCGCCCCGGCCAATCGCCTGTACGCCATCAACCCGTAATTCAAAATCGATACGAAGTAATATGGCTACTGCTACTGACATGATGATAAGTGACGAGCCGCCGTAGCTAACTAACGGCAGTGTTAACCCTTTTGTTGGCAGAATACCTGCGCTTGCACCAATATTTACCGCCGTTTGGAAACTGAACCAGATGCCTATGCTGTAAGCCATGTAACCATCAAACGCTCGCCCTTTTTCAAGTGCCTTATTTCCAATGCTCAGTGCACGCAACACCATCCACAAAATAAGGCCGAGTACGGCAAGCACACCAACGAAGCCCAGCTCTTCCGCCAAGATGGCCATAACAAAGTCAGTGTGTGCTTCGGGTAAGAATTCCAGTTTTTGCAAGCTATTGCCTAGGCCTTGCCCAAACCAGTTACCCCGGCCATAGGCCATTAAAGACTGGGTTAGCTGATAACCAGCGCCAAACGGATCAGCCCAAGGGTCTAAAAAGGAAGTAACCCGTTTCATTCGGTATTCTTCAAACACGATAAGCGCTACAACCGCCAATATGCCTGCAAACACCAGTGCGAAGAACTGCCAAAGTCGTGCACCCGCTAAAAACAGCAAGCCAATCGTGGTTGCAAACATCACAACGACGGTACCTAAGTCTGGCTGTAGCAGTAATAGCATCGCTAACGCAAAGAACACGACAAGGGGTTTAATAAATCCTTTTAGATTTTCGGTCACTTCTTCGTAGCGGCGAACCAGATAACCCGCCAAATAGGCAAAGAAAAAGAGCTTCGCCGGCTCGGCAGCTTGAATGGTTATAGGCCCAATCGCCAACCAACGGGTACTCCCGTTTACAGTTCTCCCAACTACCAGAACTGCTAACAATAGCGCGATGGCCGCGAGCAGAAGATAGGGATTAGTCATGCGCCAAAACTGCATGGGCAAATTCAGCACTACCATAGCGGCAACGATCGCCCCAACAATGTAAATACCGTGGCGAATAGCAAAATAGAAGGGGTTGTCGTGCAGCCTATCGGCCACCGGCATCGACGCCGAGGTGACGATAATAATGCCAATACTCATTAGCGCGAGCGCAATTAAGATAAGCGTCACGTCATAGGGGTGCGTTGCCGAAGGTTGTCCGTCGTGCTTCGCGGCAAATAACGCGCTAAGTTTGGTAGAGGCAGCAATCATGATGTGGCCTCCACAGCGTCGTCGTTCTTACTGTGTAGATTAAGTAGGTCGTGTACATCTTGTTTAAACACGTCACCGCGATGCATATAGTTCTTAAACATATCTAAACTTGCACACGCAGGCGAAAGCAGAACAACATCACCAGGGGCAGCAAGTCTTGTTGCTGCTTTTACGGCGTCTTTCATCGTTGCCACACGAGTTGTATGCGCAAAACTCTTTTCAAACAGGTGTGCATCTTTGCCCAAAGCAAACACGTGCGATACATATTTAGTTAGATAAGGCGAGAGGCTGGCTATATCAGCGCCTTTAGCGTCACCACCTGCAATAAGAATGAGCTTCCCTTGTATAGTCGGGGCTAACCCTTCAAGGGCAGCTATAGTGGCGCCAATGTTGGTTGCTTTGGAGTCGTCGATATATCGGATGTCGTTTACACGGGCTATTTCCACACAACGATGTGGTGCAGCTTTAAAACTGTGTAGATGTTTAACCGCGAGCGCTGGCGAAACACCTAGCTGAAGGCAGATACCCAATGCAGCCATGATGTTTAGTACGTTGTGCATGCCCGCCAAATGAATATCGCTAAGGGCAATAAGCTTTTCGCCTTTAAACGTTATATATAGACTTTGTTCATCGTCACGAGCACTATCGTCACCGTCAAAAGACGCAATCGCAAGCCCTGTGGTCGACTCTCCCAGTCCATATTCAACGATATTTTTTGACGCTAGCGCGTCTTCATTAAATTCGGCATTAGATACAGCATTAGATTCGCCATCAGATACTGCATTTGATGCAGCAATCCCCTTAGCATCGGTAATAAGCTGCTCGTAAGGTGCTACAAACTCACCGTCTCGCCACACAACCGCAGATTTCGCGTTATCAAAAATGCGATGCTTGGCATCGATATAGGCTTCAAGGGTACCGTGACGGTCTAGGTGATCATCGGAAATATTAAGGACAGTAGCAGCTTCGAGCACCAAGCTAGACGTTGTTTCAAGTTGAAAACTTGATAACTCCATCACCACTACATCTGCATCACTTTGAAGCGCTTCAAGCACAGGGCGACCTACGTTACCCGCTTCAATACTTTTTACGCCGCAGCTTTTGAGCAGATGGTTCACTAATAAAGTAACCGTGGTTTTGCCGTTAGAGCCGGTTATACCTACTACGCGCTTAGCTGGCGTAGCATCACTCGTGGAGGCATTTAATCGGGCAAACAATTCCACGTCGCCGATCACCTCAACACCACACTTTTGCGCTAAAGCCACTTGTTCAATATTCAGAGCAAGCCCCGGGCTTAACACCAAGGTGTCTACACCATCAAAGTAATCTTCGCTTAGAGCAGTGCAAGTGACCTTCTCTGCCATAAACGCTTGCATGTCGGTATCAAGATCAGAATCAGGGTCGGTAACTAGAGTAAAATTAGCACGGGTATCAAATGCTTTAACCGTTGCCTGCTTTTGCAACAAAAAGCGCACGCAAGCCTGACCTGTAACACCTAGGCCACCGACTACATAACTATGCTCACGTACGTTATACGACATTAATACTTATCTCTTTACCGCTTATCTAAGTTTGAGGGTAGCAAGACCCACCAACACCAAAATGATTGAAATGATCCAAAAACGCACTATTACGCGCGGCTCTGGCCAGCCCTTCAATTCATAGTGATGGTGAATAGGCGCCATACGAAAAATACGCTGGCCACGCAGTTTGTAAGAACCTACCTGAAGGATGACCGACAGGGTTTCCATAACAAAAACACCACCCATGATGATTAACACCAATTCTTGGCGCACCAATACAGCAAGCACGCCTAGTGTGCCGCCCAACGCTAGTGAGCCAACGTCGCCCATAAATACTTGTGCCGGATACGTGTTAAACCATAAAAAGCCTAAGCCTGCACCGACCATGGCGGTACACACAATCACCAGTTCGCTGGTGAGCGGAATATGAGGAATATTCAGGTATTCGGCAAAGTTCGCATTACCTGTTACATAAGCAAATATGGCAAATGCGCCCGCCACTAAAATAGTAGGCACGATGGCAAGTCCATCCAAGCCATCGGTAAGGTTTACCGCATTACTGGTGCCTACAATGGCAAAGTAAGTAATGATGATGAAGAACGCCCCCAGCTGCGGAAACACTTCTTTGAAGAAAGGCACCAGTAGTGAGGTTTCAGCGCTTATTGTTGCACTGCTGTATAGATAGAATGCGACGCCTAACGCAACCACAGATTGCCAGAAATATTTCCAACGGGCGATAAGCCCCTTCGAATCTTTGCGGATCACTTTTCTGTAGTCGTCAACAAACCCAATAATACCGTAAGCCACAACCACGGTAAGGGTTACCAACACATAACGGTTAGTCAGGTCAGCCCAAAGCAGGCCGCTTACTACAATTGCTGCGAGTATAAGTAACCCGCCCATAGTGGGTGTGCCTGATTTTGACAAATGGCTTTGCGGGCCATCGTCTCGTACAGTTTGACCAATTTGCATACGCTGCAAATAACGAATCATCTTAGGGCCAATAAGAATGGCAATAAGTAATGCGGTCAGCGTGCTTAAAATTGCACGAAGGGTAAGGTATGAAAATACGTTAAACCCTGAATCGAATTGTGTCAGCCAGTCGGCTAGCCAAATTAACATGCTATTCGCTCCCGACGGCTATCGTGCTTTCCCAGCGCAGAGGCCTCTACCGCCTCTACCACACGTTCCATTCTGGAACTGCGTGAACCTTTAACTAAAATTGAAATATCGCGCTGCTGCACTAACAAATCACTCTCCATTGCGGCCAACAAACTTTCAACATCGCTGAAATGGCCACCATTTTCATTAAACACAGCACTGGCTGATTGACTCAAAACACCCATGGTATACAGGTAATTAATTCCTTTTTGTTTAGCGTATTCCCCCACCTGCTCGTGGTAAAAACGCGCTTTTTCACCCAACTCTTTCATGTCGCCTAGAACAAGAACGCGGATACCTGAAAAGCTACTTAGCGTATCAATTGCCGCATTTACAGACGCCACGTTGGCGTTGTAGGTGTCATCTAACAGGCGAACCTGTTCGGTAAGCTGCTTTACATTCAAGCGGCCGCTAACTTGCTTCATGGCAAGTAAGCCGTCGCGCACGTTTTCTAGTGTGGCGCCAACTTGCAGCGTTAATGCCGCAGCGACAAGGGCATTCCCCACGTTGTGAACGCCAGGAATAGTAAGCTGAATAGACATATCTCCTTGCGAGCAAACCAAGTGGAATGCGGCGCACCCATCTAGCCCAATAGTGATATCTTCTGCTCTAAAGTCAGCATCGTTTTTCTGCTGGGGCGAAAACGTTAGCGTTTTGGTCTGTTTAAGTTTGCCTTGCCAAAATTCAGAAAACTGGCTATCAACATTGACTACCGCCACGCCGTCACTGCCTAAGCCTTTAAAAATTTCACTTTTGGCGCGCGCTACACCTAGCAAACTTCCAAAGCCTTCTAGATGAGAAGCGGCGGCGTTTACGATAGTCGCGACGTCCGGCTTAACAAGGTTCGTGGTATAGGCGATTTCACCAATGTGATTTGCGCCTAACTCCATCACTGCATATTCATGCTGAGGTTCAAGGCGTAGAAGGGTTAGCGGCACACCGATATCATTATTGAAGTTACCGTTTGTGGCTAATACATTGCCTCTTCGCTCCAAAATAGCGGCACACATTTCCTTTACGGTGGTTTTGCCACTGCTTCCGGTAATCGCAATCGTTTTGGGCGCCACATAAGCTTTTACTGCCGCACCTAATAGACCAAGTGCTTCTTTGGTATCTTCAACCATGATGACAGGTAACGAGGTTGCTACGTCTTCACTGGCAATAACCGCACTTGCTCCCGCTTTCTCTGCCGTTGAAATAAAATCATGGCCGTTAAAATTCGGACCTTTCAAGGCCAAGTAAACTGCGCCATCTTCTAGGGTGCGGGTATCGGTACTTACTGCAGACACTTCAACGTCAGCAGCGCCTTTTAATAATTTTCCATTAACCTTTTCGGCTATCCATGACAGCGTTGTTGTTATCATTTGCTGTACTCCTGTTGCAGTCGCGCCACAACTGCACGTTCGTTATAGTTAGTCTTTTTGTCACCGATAATTTGGTAATCTTCATGGCCTTTTCCGGCCACGATGATGATGTCGCTTTCATGCGCATGCTCAAGGCAATGACGAATAGCTTGCTCGCGATCGGGAATAGACACTGCCAGATCACGGTTTTTCAAACCCGCAATGATATCCTCGGCGATAGATTCAGGGCTTTCACTGCGACTGTTATCTGTGGTGATCACAATAGCGTCAGCACCAACCTCGGCAGCCTGCCCCATTAACGGTCGCTTGCCTTTGTCTCTGTCCCCGCCACAGCCAAACACACACCACACTTTGCCCGTTGTATGGAATTTGGCGCTTAACAGCACTTTCTCCAGAGCGTCTGGTGTATGCGCGTAGTCCACCACCAAGTTAGCGGCACCCGTTACAGAGAAAACTTCCATTCGCCCGGGTACAGGCGTGATCGCATTTACCGCGTTAACCACGTCATCAAAACGCTCACCTTCAGCGAGTAACGTACCTATAGCACTCAATACATTACTGATATTGAACTTTCCGAATAGTGGCAGCGAAATAGCAGCGCTTCCCCACGAACTCACCAGTTCAAAGCTACATCCACCTGCATGATAAGAAGCATTTGTGGCGAAACAATGGCGACTTTGAGGATTGTTATGCTCTCGCAAGTATTCACTTTCACCCCTTCCATCCAGACCACTTTCGTCTATACCTGTCCAGATGCGTGTAATCGACTTATCTGCTGCACCATCCCACTTCTTACTTTCATCATCATTAGCGTTTAATACCACAGCCTTTAAACCTGGCTGCTGAAGCAGCAAGCGCTTGGCTTTGCCGTACTCTTCCATGGTGCCGTGGTAATCGAGATGATCTCGAGTAAGGTTGGTGAAAACAGCGATATCGGTTTTTACTGTACCAAGCCGACCTTGAACCAATGCGTGAGAACTTGCTTCGAAGGCCGTATGGCGCACTTCACTTTGCACAAAGTCTGCCAACAAATACTGCATACGTATGGCATCGGGCGTAGTGTTTGCTGCCGGCGTGTTCGACCACTGGGTTTCATCGCCTTCAAACACACTGCTCCCTAGAGTTCCGATGCTTGCACTACGTGTACCTAACGCATCCTTAAGCTGGGTAAGCAATTGAACTGTAGAGGTTTTTCCGTTTGTCCCTGTCACTGCTACCGTCGTCATTTTCTGAGCAGGGTAGTCGTAAAATGCAGCAGCTAATGCAGAGAGCATTTGTGGTAATTCATACAGCGAGATAATGACGCTGTGGTCACGCATTTCCATCTGACCATGGGCACTACTGTCTTCAGTTTGCGCCAGAATTACACGGGCCCCTAAACTTATTGCCTGGGGTATAAAATCTCGACCATCGCGTTCGTGGCCCTTAATTGCCAAGAACGCTAAGCGTGTATTCACTTCTCGGCTGTCTAGCGTTAAACCTTCAATGCGGATATCTGGGGCGTCTACACCAAATTTCGCCAATAAAGCTTTTATACTTTGAATAAAGGCACTAACTACCACTTTGACCTCCTTTCAATAAGCGGCTAGATGTAACCTGCTTGTCATCGGGCGTAACGTTTAACATGTGCAATGCGCCACCCATAATTGATGAAAAGACAGGTGCAGCGGTATCCCCCGCGTGATACAAATCACCGCCAGGTTCGTTGATCAATACAATAGTTACTAGCCTGGGGTCAGACACAGGTGCGATACCGGCGAAAATGTTGACGTACTCTTCGCCGTACCCGCCAGCCACCGCTTTTCGGCTTGTTCCTGTTTTCCCAGCAACGCGATAACCTGGTACCGACGCTTTTGTTGCTGTGCCGCCACGCTGGGTTACGCTTTCCATCATTTGAACAATAGCGTTAGCGTTTTCTTCGCTGATCACCCGCTCAGATTGAGCCTGCCATGAAGGTTGCTCTGGCGACTTGATGACATTAAGCGGTGTTTTAATACCGCCGTTCGCCAACGTTGCGTAAAGACGCCCCAACTGTGCAGTGGTAACCGAAATGCCGTATCCAAATGACAGCGTGGCTAGCTCAAATTCAGACCAGCGGCTGCGCTCATGAAAGATACCGCTACTCTCACCCGCCATATTAAGCCCTGTATCGCTCATTAAGCCCATATTGTAATAGGTATCCAGCAGGAACTGCTTAGGCACAGAAAGCGCCAGCTTCGACGTTCCCATATTTGAGGAATGCTGAATAATTTCTTCTAGCGTTAGTTCGCCGTAATTGCGCGAATCTTTTACTAGGCTGCCGCCTAATCGCATCCATCCTGGATGAGTGTTTACTGAGTCTTCAGGCTCCACTTCACCGAACTCTAATGCAGTAAGAACGGCCAGCGGTTTTAGCGCCGAGCCTGGTTCGAACGCATCGGTAATAACCCTGTTACGCATTCTGTGCGCAGAAATATCGCTTCTATCGTTAGGGTTGAACGACGGTGCATTCACCATGGCTAATACATCACCGCTTTTTACATCGATGACAATGGCGGAAGCCGAACTTGATTGGTAGTAAATCATGGCTTCTTTAATTTCTTTGTAAGCAAGTGCTTGAATGCGCTGATCGATGGTCAGCTGCAGGTCGCCGGCTTTTTCACCAGACTTTGTTTCCAAGATTTCTACCTGACGGCCTTTCGCATCGCGGCGTATTTTACGAGAACCCGGCGTGCCCGTTAGCCACTCGTTATACATGCGCTCCAAGCCTTCAACGCCCGTGTCGTCAACATCGGTTACGCCGATTAACTGCGCTGAAACTTCACCTGTAGGATAGTAGCGGCGGCTTTCACGGCGAAGATAAATGCCTGGAATGTCCAGTTTATCAACGTACTCTGCCATGGCAGGCGACACCTGACGCTGCAAGTAAACAAAGCGGCGTTTGGGGTTTGCCACTTTTTCTTTGAGTTCATTGACGTCTTGGCGCAGTACATCTGCCAGCGCTTCCCAACGGCGCTCTTCCTCGAAGCCGTTGTTTTCATGGATAACCTTAGGGTCTGCGTAGATGGCCCGAACAGGCACACTCACCGCCAGCTCAACACCATTTCTATCGGTAATGAGCCCGCGATAGGTTGGCATATCACGGGTTCTTAGTGTGCGGTTGTCGCCCTGTTGAATTAGCTCGTCTGGCTCAATAACTTGAATATAGGCTGCACGGGCGGCGAGCACGCTGAAAACTAGCATAATAACAACAAGCACAACGACAAAGCGCCAGTGCACTAAGCTTGGCGTGACATTTTGTTTTGCACCGGTTTTTTTACGTTGGCGAGAAAGTGCTGTTGTACTCATTTTAACTTCACCACTACTTCATCGTCTGCGGTTGGACGGTACATTTCTAACTGTTTTTCAACCAGGTTTTCTATGCGGTTATGCTCGGTCAACGCGCGTTGCTCAAGCACTAGGTTACGCCACTCGACATCAAGCTCATCTTTCTCTTGCATAAGGTCTTCAAGGGCAATGACCTGCTGTCTGTTGTGATGACTGCTTAGTGTCACTGCCATGGCACTTGTGATAACCATTAAATACAACAAAACCCGCAACTTGTTGCGGGTCAAATCTGAAACAATTATTAGCAGTAATTTAAAATTAGTGCTGGCCTTGTCTGGCGCGGCTTTGGTCATAACTTTTCTGCCACACGTAATACCGAACTGCGAGAGCGAACGTTGTTCGCAATCTCCTGTTCTGAAGGTTTTATCGCTTTGCCCAAGGCTTTTAACACTTTATCTGCATCTATTTCAGCCTGAGTAATCGGTAAGTTGTGCGGTACTGATTTCCCTTTACTTTGATCCTTAATGAAGCGTTTTACTAAACGGTCTTCAAGAGAGTGAAACGAAATAACGGCAAGACGTCCTTCTTTCGCCAACACCTGTGTCGCGGCTTTAAGGCCAACACGAAGTTGCTCAAGTTCCGCATTGATATAAATGCGAATACCTTGGAATGCACGGGTTGCCGGATGTTTAAACTTATCCTTTACAGGAACCGCTTCGTCGATAATTTTGGCTAGCTGAGCTGTGCGCGTAATGGGTGTTTCTTTTCGCGTGTTTACAATGGCATGGGCTATGCGTTTGCCGAACTTCTCTTCGCCAAACTCTTTAATAACCTGCGTAATGTCTTGTTCTTCGGCGTTAGCCAACCAGTCTGCAGCACTTTGTCCACGTGAGGTGTCCATACGCATATCCAGCGGACCGTCACGAAGGAAGCTAAAACCACGCTCGGCATCATCTAGCTGAGGTGAAGACACCCCTAAATCCATAAGCACACCGTCAATCTTACCGGTTAGTCCCAGCGCTTCGATTTCTTCTGCCATATCACCAAATGGTGAGTGGATAATGCTAAAACGCTTATCATCGGCGAAACGTTCTGCCGCTTTGATTGCTTGCGGGTCGCGGTCAAAGGCGATGAGACGCCCGTGTTCACCCAATGCATCCAAAATATGTGCTGAGTGCCCCCCACGGCCGAAAGTGGCGTCAATGTAGATACCGTTCGGTTTAATCGCTAGGGCTTCAATGCATTCATCAAGCAATACTGAAATATGTTTAAATTCGCTAGGCTGCGTCATAGAGAAAAGTCCTGTAATCGTTCGGTAAGTTCAAATTCGCCTTTGCGTTCGGTGTCTATATCAGCTTCAACTTGTTGTGCCCAAATATCGGCATCCCAAATTTCGAATTTGTTTAACTGACCAACTAACATGACTTCTTTTGAGAGTTTTGCGAAACTTCGCAGTGGAGTAGGAACAAGAATGCGCCCGCTTTTATCCATCTCACCTTCAGAAGCATAACCTAGTAGCAATCGCTGCAAGCGACGCTCGGCTGGGATCATGCTTGAAAGTTTAGAGAGTTTAAGCTCAATCTCTTCCCATTCGGGAAGTGGGTAAAGTAGCAAACAACTTTGTTGTGTATCGACTGTGCAGACCAGTTGTCCCTGACAATCATCCAGCAGCGACTGACGATACTTCGTCGGTATAGCCAGTCTGCCTTTTGTATCCAGATTGATTGCGTTAGCGCCGCGGAACATTCCCCTAGCCTTTTATTATTTGCTCTTGGTTTTCTTGTTTTTTGAGTACTAATCTGCAAAGTGATGATGATTTGATCCACAATTCGCCACATTTACCCACTGAGATACAGTTTAGGTATCAATGATCCCCACTGTCAAGTAGAAAAAAGGCGTGAAGGCCGCATAAACACTGGGTTTAAACTGGTTGGATATACAGTGTTTTTAGGAAGTGTATGATTAGGCGTGTAAAAAAGATTAAAAAATATTCAGGTGAGAAAAAATAAAGGTGTAATTAATCGATGAACTGCTGTTTTTGACTGTAAATAAGCGGCGAGATCTCACGATTATGTTTAACGCTGTTTTCAGCGGTATTACACGTATACTGAGTCGTAATTCAACCAGCTGCGCCACATCAGCACGTTAAAAAACGAGTGAGTTAACCCGACTAGTGCTAACTCACTGCATTTACATCAACGCGTGCCAACGCACAGCGATGATCAAGGTGTCCTAACTTAGAAACGATAGGATGCGGTTAGCGAGGCCACGTCACTGTCAACGTCACTATCTATATCTGTTTCATAGCTAGCAGACACTGAAAACTGCTCATTTACCCAGTAATCAAGCGCAACACCTGCGGTTTTTACATTATCGAACCCATCAGGTGCGTTGGTATAGCTGTAGCTTCCCTGAACGCTCAAACCTGGAGTGAAGAAATATCTGGCGCTGCCTGATAGAACGTCAATATCGTCTGCTACGTACTGAGCGGTAAAGTCCCAGCCTGTTCCCGCATTCCCTACCGTGGTATAACGTGTAAATACAAGTGGTGAAGTCTCATTCTCACTTTCGCTGTAATTATCTGTACCAGTATTAATATCGTAAGTGGCACGCTGATAGATGACACCTGCACCAATTTGCCATTGACGGGATAAGTTAAATCCGACTTTTAAATCAATATTTGTGTAATCCTCTTCACTGAATTCGTCGTCAAATTTACTGTGAGCGCCTTCTATGGCAAGCATCCACGTATCGTCTAGATAAAAAGTGCTGCCTAAATTAAATACGTCAATACCATCTAAATTGGCGTAACCACCAGATAAACTCGATACACGCTGAAGATAAGGGTTGATAAGGTAAGCGCCGCTGTTTCCGCTAACTTCTTCAAGGTAGCGCACATATCTTGCACCGTAGAGGTTGTCATCTACCCCTTCAAAATCGACAGCAGTTACCTGTACTTCGTTTTGTGTAGCTGCATGTGCTGCTGAGACTGTAAATACTGAAGCCGTGATAAGTGATAGTGCAGTTAGCGTAGTTTTTAGCTTATTAGTGTTAGTGTTCATGTCTTTTGTCCTTAAAAAATGTGTTGGGAACGATGTGTAAGATAAGACATTAAAACTTAACGGTTTCTGAACGAAACATGACGAAGTCTGAACGTGAATTTTAGGTACAAAAAAACCCGCAACTTTGCGGGCTTTTAAACTTCAAAATGAGGGAACGATTACGCGTTTGGCGCCGCTTCAGGTGCTGCTTCTTCTGCTTTAACCGCAGAAAGCTGCATGCTGCGAATTGGGTTTTCTGTGTCGTTAGAAAGCTCAACAAGGCGGTTTAGCTGACCAACAGACATCATTACTGCGTAGATAGCACCTAGGAAGCCTTGCTTGTGTAGCTCAAGCACCTGCTCTTCTGGCAGCTCAAGAAGCTTCTTCTCGTTGATGCTCATCATGCCGGTAACATTGCGCTGTTTACCATCTTGGTAAGTAAGGCGAATTTGAATTGGATCAAGAAGGTCTAGTTCAACGACTTTCGCAACAAAACGCTGAGTTAGCATTTCGCTATTCGCAAGGTCTGCTAGGAATTTCTGACGGTTATCTAGGAACTCGCTTGCTTCACCAGCTTCAGTGAATAGCGCTTGGCCTTCGTCAGAAATAAGGTCAGAGTTTTCATCAATGTAAACGCCAAGCTTGTCGCCGTCTGGACGCACGTCAAATGGATAGCGAAGGATGTTCATTGGAACGTGAGGGCCTTTCCAGCTGTCGCCAGTTAGAAAAAGGTTTTGACCTTGTTCCATACCAAGCATAGTCACAACGTGGTGACGCTTTGATGTAGTGTCTTCAATGAACACTAGCGGCATTGTCGCAGCTAGTTGTGCAAATTCACGGATCGTTGCTGCTGCAAGGTGTGTATTTTTCGCAAAGCTGAAAGATGTATTTACCGCAACCTTTAGGTCTTTATGCTTTTCTTTATCTAGCGGTACAAAATTAATAGCCATATTTATTTCTCATACTTGTTAGCTGTGGCCCCGGCTTGATTATGTGAGAAGAGCGGGTGCCACTAAAAAATTACGTCGGCCGCGCTGATGCATAGTAGTCATCGATAATTGGCGGAGCGCTTGGGAGTATCCCGTATTCGCGCAATGAAGTCACGCAGTCTTCACCATAACAAGTTTTAAATTTTTATTGCAATGTAAACTTGAAGTAAACAAGCACAAGCGCTCTAAAAATGAGCAATATCGACTAATTTAGGGCTTAGCGAGAGCAATCTGGGGTTAATGCATAGCAAGTAAAAGCCTATTGTCGCAGTGCGCATTATCCTTTAGTCTCGTATTGCTATTAAGTTAGCGGTTGTTGACCTAAGCGATAAAAAAACAAAATAAGGATTTTCTATGAAGGGGCGCTTCCCACTCTCATCTTGCGCATTACTTATCTCTGCGCTTTTTGCTTCACACTCTGTACTTGCTGAGACCTCTACTTATTCAGCATCTGAAAAAGCTATCAAGATCGCACAAGAAACTATTATTGTTGATGGACACATTGATGTTCCTTATCGCGTAAAGGAAAAGTGGGTTGATGTCACTAAAGCCACGCAGGACGGCGACTTCGACTACCCTCGTGCAGTATCTGGTGGTTTGAACGCCCCTTTTATGAGTATTTACGTGCCTGCTAGTTTAGACAACTCTCCAGAATCTACGCAGCTTGCCCACGAGCTCATCGATTCAGTAGAAGCCATTGTTGCCCGTGCACCTGATAAATTTGCCATTGCTAAAAGCCCTTCTGACGTAAAAGCCCAATTTGAAAAAGGGTTAATTTCACTGCCAATGGGCATGGAAAATGGTTCTCCTATTCAAGGTGACTTGGCGAATCTAACGGCTTTTTACGAGCGCGGGATTCGCTACATCACCCTTGCTCATAGTCAAGCTAACCACATTTCTGACTCTTCGTATGACCTGCGCAGAAAATGGAAAGGCCTTAGCCCGTTTGGCAAAACCTTAGTGGGCGAAATGAACAACATTGGTATTATGCTGGATATTTCCCATGTGTCTGACGACGCCTTTTACCAAGTTATTGAGTTAACAAAGGTGCCAGTTATAGCGTCACATTCTTCACTGCGCCGCTTTACCCCCGGTTTTGAGCGCAACATGGACGACGAGATGATCAAAAAACTCGGCGAAAATGGCGGTGTTATTATGATTAACTTTGGTTCTAGTTTTGTATCTAAAGAAGCTGGAAAGTGGCGTAGTGGCCTTACTGCAGCGCGCAAAGCCTTGGTTGAAAAAGAAGGCGAAGACAGCCCTAAGCTAGAGAACTTTGAAGAGAATTATCGCAAAGAAGTGCCATACCCTTATTCAACCCTTGATGAAGTGCTTGACCATATCGATCACGTGGTAAAACTGATTGGTGTTGATCACGTGGGTATTGGTTCAGACTATGACGGTGTAGGTGACTCACTCCCCATTGGGCTTAAAGACGTGGCGAGTTTTCCAAACCTAGTACAAGGATTGCTGGATAGAGGTTATAGCCGTACCGACATTGAAAAGATATTGAGCGGAAACCTTTTGCGCGTTTGGCAACAAGTTGAAGAATATGCGGAAGAGCATGCGGAAGGTTATGAGAAAGATCAGGCGGCATCGCACTAGTCGCGCAATGCTTTAAAAATGAAGCGTAGGGAAGCGTGTTATCGCTTCCCCATGCTTTATCTACTCTACTGCACTTTCAACTCTATTATTTTTTGCGTGACACAATTAAGTAAAACGCGCTTGGCAATACCAACAGTGTTAATACCAGTGCACTCGCCATACCGCCTACCATAGGCGCCGCAATGCGCTGCATCACTTCACTACCAGTTCCAGTGGCATAAAGCACAGGCAACAAGCCAACAATAATAGAAAGCGATGTCATCATAACTGGGCGAAGTCTTGCCGAGGCGGCATGGACAATAGCCTTTTTCACAAGCGCATCTTTTTTAGTGTTGCCATTTTCTGTTTCGTGGCTAGTGAGTGCATCTGATACATATTGGTTTAGATAGACCAGCATGATAACGCCTATTTCTACCGCTACACCTGCTAAGGCAATAAACCCAACACCTACCGCCACCGACAGATTGAAGTTAAGAAGGTAAAGCAACCATACACTGCCCACCAGCGCCAACGGTAAGGTCGCGAGTATGAGTGCCACATCGCGAAGGCGTTTAAATGCCAGATAAAGCAAAAGGCAGATAATGGCTAACGTTAGCGGTATAACCACCGACAGTTTTGCTTTCGCGCGCTCAAGGTAAGCAAACTGCCCCGCCCACGTAATGGAGTATCCAGTGGGTAAATCAAGTTGCTCTGACAAATGACGTTTTGCGCTATCTACATAACCCCCTAAGTCAATACCCGTGGCTGAGTCTGACGAGATATCAATGTATACCCATCCGTTTAATCGGGCATTTTCACTTTTAATCCCAGCCGGCCCGTCGTCAATACGCACAGTTGCCACATCGCCAAGGGTAATGTGAACACCGCTTGGCGTGACGAAAGGCATAGATGCTAGAGATTCAGGCGTATCGCGGTAGTGCTGTAAAAAACGCATGGCAATAGGAAAACGCTCACGCCCTTCCACTGACTGCGTAACCACTTTGCCGCCCACTGCCGAGCCCACAATACTGTGAACATCGTCTATCGTCATGCCATAACGCGCCGCCAACTGCCTGTCGATATCGATATAAACATAACGGCCACCTACCACCCGCTCAGCGTAAACTGATGCTGTGTTGGGCAGGTCTTTAAGCAGTGTCTCTATATCCTTTCCGATGGCTTCAATGCCCGCAAGGTCAGGCCCCGCAATCTTGATCCCAACAGGGGTTTTTATCCCGGTTGCCAACATGTCGATGCGGGTTTTAATTGGCATTACCCACGCATTGGTCAGACCAGGAAATTGCACCAGAGCGTTAAGCTCTTCTTTGAGCTTTTCAGTGGTCATGCCCGCCCTCCACTGGGCTTTCGGTTTAAGCTGAATGAAGGTTTCAATCATCGTCAATGGTGCAGGGTCTGTGGCCGTATCTGCGCGTCCAATTTTCCCGAATACCGTTTCAACCTCGGGCAAGGTTGCAATAAGCTTGTCCGTCTGCTGTAAAAGCTCTCTGGCTTTACCCACTGAAATACCTGGGTAGGTTGTAGGCATATACATCAAATCGCCTTCGTCCAGTTCGGGCATAAATTCACTACCTAGTTGGCTTAACGGCCAGTACATGGAAAGCAACAAGCAAAATGCCCCCGACAAAGTGAGCAGTGGGTAGTTAAGCAACCGCGTCAGCAATGGTTGATATACGCGCTCTAAAGCTCTATTTACCGGGTTCTGGGCTTCAGAACGTATTTTTCCGCGTACAAAATAACCCGCCAGCACAGGTACCAAGGTAATTGCCAGCGCCGCAGCTGCTGCCATGGCATAGGTTTTGGTAAAGGCAAGAGGCGCAAAAAGACGCCCTTCTTGTGCTTCTAACGCAAAAACAGGAATAAAGGATACGGTTATAATTAGGAGCGCAAAGAATAAAGCTGGACCAACTTCGGTGGTCGACTTAATCACCAGTTCCCAACGTTTGGCTGCCGAAAGCTTTGCAGAAGTTGGTATAGATGTTTGCGACTGGGCACTCCCTGACCCAACCTGACTTGCTGAATCCCTTTGACTCGCTGAATCCCTTTGACTCGCTGGGGCTCCCTGACTTGATGAAACAGCATGCTGATGAATGTGCTTGTGTAAATTTTCAACCACAACAATAGCGCCATCCACCATTGCACCAATAGCGATAGCAATGCCACCTAAAGACATGATGTTGGCATTAAGTCCCTGCAGCTTCATTACGATAAAGGCGGCGAGAATACCAATAGGCAAACTGATTAGCGCAACCATAGATGAACGTATGTGAAACAAGAAGATAGCGCATACCAGACCAACAACCAGCAATTCCTCAATTAGCTTATTGGTGAGGGTATCGACGGACTTATCAATAAGGGTGGAGCGATCGTACACGGGAACGATATTCACCCCTTCCGGCAAGCTCGCTTTTAATAAATCCAGCTTAGCTTTAACCGCATCGATAGTGGCTTTTGCGTTTTCGCCATAGCGCATCACTATAATGCCACCCACGGTTTCGCCATTCCCGTTTAGTTCAGCAATACCGCGGCGCATCAACGGGCTTTCTACCACTTGTGCTACATCATTAATCGTTATGCTAACGCCGTCCTTGATAACGCCTGTAGGCAACGACAGTATGTCGTCAATGCCCTGAATGTAGCTTTGCGCACTAACCATGTACTCTGCCTCGGCCATTTCAATAACCGAAGCGCCTGACGCGCGGTTACCCCGTTTAAGGGCAATTTCTATCATGGATGGCTGAATGTTATAGGCACGTAATTTTTCAGGGTCGACAATAACTTGATATTGTTTAACCATCCCTCCAACAGACGCCACTTCAGATACGCCTTCAACTGACTGTAGCTCAAACTTCAAGAACCAGTCTTGCAACGCCCTTAATTCACCAGCATCTAGCGCATTTGGCTGACTAGCATCGTTTTCCAACGCATAAATGTAAACCCAACCTACCCCTGTCGCATCTGGACCTAGCTGAGGTGTCACGCCTTCTGGAAGTTGCGAAGACGCTTGGCTTAGGTATTCCAGAACACGGCTTCGAGCCCAGTACATGTCTGTATCGTCATCAAAGATTATATATACGTAGGCATCGCCGAAGAATGAATACCCTCGCACCGTCTGTGCGCCAGGCACTGACATTAGCGCAGAGGTGAGAGGAAACGTCACCTGATCTTCCACCACTTGCGGCGACTGACCGGGATAGTTTACTTTCACTATCACTTGGCCA